>JBKPTM010000333.1:0-3401 GCA_046765935.1 Actinomycetota bacterium
GCGTGGGCAAGCACCGACTCGATCGAGCCGCCGTGCTTTCTCTTCAGGCGATCGATCACCTCGAGGCGCTCCTCGACCTGCTCGAGTCGTCCCGGCTCGGCCTCGATCGCCTCCGCGTAGCCGCGGAGCTCGGCGGCCAGATCCTGGAGCTCGAGTCGCAGCCCCGTGGCCGTCTCGGCGAGCTTGTCGAGTGCAGGGTCCAGGCCCTCGCGAGCGGTCAGCGCCGACTCCGCCGACCCCATCGCCTCCGCCGCGCCGCCTGCCTCGTCGTCTCCCGTGACGGCGGCGAGGGCCTCCGCAACAGCTTGGCGCAGCGACTCGGCGTGGCGGAGCCTCCCGCGCTCACCCTCCAGCTCGGCCTCCTCGGCGGGATCGAGTTGAGCCTCCACGATCTCGTCGAGCTCGTAACGGAGCAGATCCAGATCGCGGACCCTCGCCCCCTCGCGGTCCCTGATCCGGGCCAGCTCGCGCTCCAGCCGGCCGACCTCGGCGTGCGCCTCCCGGTACGCGCGCCGGCGCTCGAGGTGCCGCTCCCCCGCGAAGCCATCCAGCGTCTCGAGCTGGGCGCTCGACAGCGTCAGCTTGCGGTGCTCGTGCTGGCCGTAGAAGGCGAGCAACCTGGATCCGAGCGCCCGCAGGTCCGGCGCCGAGGCCGAGCGCCCGCCGAGGAACGCGCTCGTTCTGCCGGTGGCCGAGACGCGCCGGCCGATCACCAGCTCGGCGCTGCCGTCCGGCAGGCGCTCGGCGATCTCCGCGAGCTCCGGGTCTTCCAGCAGGCCCTGCGGGATCTCGAAGACCCCCTCCACGTAGGCCTCGCCGGCGCCGGGCCGGACGATCCCGGGCCGAGCCCTACCGCCCATCAGCAGGTCGAAGGAGTGAGCGAGGATGGTCTTGCCCGCGCCGGTCTCGCCGGTGATCGCGTTCAGGCCCGGCCCGAGGCGCAGCTCGGCGCGCTCGATCAGGAGCAGGTTCTCGATCCGGAGCTCAAGCAGCATCGGTCCCCCGTTCTAACGAGGGAGCCCGACGGATTACTCACTAAGCGGCGACCGGCTCCTCGGCTTCGGCCGGAGCCTCAGCCCCCTCAGGTGCTCCGTGCGGGACGAAATCGCTCTGACGCACCAGGGCGAGGACGGCGAGCGCGCCGCTGAACAGGATCAGCGCGCCGATCAAGAGGATGTCGTTGAAGGCGTCGGTGAAGGCGATGCCCGCCGCGTGGGCCGCCTGGTCGTGGAGCTGCGGCGGCGCCTGGTTCGCGGCCTGGGTGCCGCTGGCCGCGACCCCGTCGGCGAACCCGCTCGGCGCCTGCGGCAGCAGGGTGTGCAGGCTGTCCGTGATCTTGCTCTGGAACACCGCGCCCAGGGCGGCGATCCCGGTCGCGACGCCGGCGATCCGCATCGTGTTGTTGATCCCCGAGGCCATGCCCGACCGCGCCGCCGGCACGACGCCGAGCGCCGTTGAGGCGATCGACGGGTTGGCGAGTCCGATGCCGAAACCGCCGACCATGAAACCGGCGAGCAGCGTCGTCCACTCCGAGTCGGGCTTCGCGCCACGCATCAGCAGCAGCCCGACACCGACCAGCGCCAGCCCGATCGTCAGTGGTACTCGGGCCGGGATCTTCGCCACGAGGTTGCGGGTGGCGAGCGGAACGATGAACGCGAACAGGGTCAGCGGCAGGAAGCGCACGCCGGCCTGGAGCGGCGTCATGCCGATCACGCTCTGCATGTAGATCGTGATGTAGAGGAACATCGCGAACATCCCGGCGCCGATCGCGAAGGTGCCATAGGAGACGCCCGAGAACGCGGGCTTGCGGAACAGGTTGAGGTCGAACATCGCGTGCTCCTGGCGCCACTCGAGGAGCACGAAAGCCACCAGCAGCACGGCCGCCGCTGCGAGAGCGCCGACGATCAGCCCGCTGCCCCAGCCCTCGGCGTTGCCGCGCAGCAGGCCGAAGATCAGCGTGAAGAGCGCGAGCGAGAAGGTGGTCAGCCCGGCCCAATCCAGGCGCTTCGCGTCGGGATCGTGCGACTCACCGGCCTGGGTCTGAGCGAGGACCACGGTGCCGATCCCGATCGGGACGTTGACGAAGAAGATCCACTCCCAGCCGAGCCCGTCGGTGAGCGCTCCCCCGACCAACGGCCCAACCGCGACGGCGCCCCCGATCGTGGCGCCCCACGCGGCGATCGCGCTGCCGCGCTCGGGGCCCTGGAACTCCTGGGCGATCAGCGCGAGAGAGGTTGCGAACATCGCGGCGCCGCCGACGCCCTGCAGGCCCCGCGCGAGATGGAGGAAGGTCGCGCTGGTCGCCAGTCCGCAGAGCAGCGACGCGAACGTGAACAGCCCGACGCCGATCACGAACAGCCGCCGGCGGCCGTACCGGTCCGCCAGGGTACCCATCGTCAGAGTCAGGGCCGCGAGCAGCAGCGTGTACGCGTCGACCACCCATTGCAGCCCAGTGAGGTCGGTGTTGAGGTCCTTCTGGATGTCCGGCAGCGCGACGTTGACCACCGTGATGTCGAGCAGCAACATGAACGTCGCCAGGCAGACCGCCAGCAGGCTCCACCACTTCCGTTCCATCAGGCACCAACCTTCCTATAGCCGGGGCTTGCAGTATTGCAAATCATCAGTTGCGCTGACGATCAGAGTAGTAGATAATCAGAGGATATGTCGCCCGAAACGGAAGCAACGGCCACCCGCATACCCATTTCCCTCGCCGATCAAGTCGGCTACCTGCTGTCGAAGGCGCATCTCCGCGTTCACAACAGCGCGAACGAGATGCTCGAGCCACTCGGCCTGACCGTCAAGCACTACGGGCTGTTGACGCTGCTCGTCCACGAGGGTCCAGTCTCTCAGGGCCGCCTCGGCGAGGTGATGAAGATCGACAGGACGACGATGGTGACTCTGATCGACGAACTGGAGCGGGCAGGACACGTCGACCGCACCCGCAATCCCGAGGATCGGCGCGCCTACGCTCTCGCCGCAACCGCCGCCGGGAAGCGGGTCCAGCGCCGTGCCGCGACGCTGATGAAGCGGGTCTACGACGAGACCCTGTCTCCGCTGTCCGCGGAGGAGCGCCGCGAGCTGCGGCGGATGCTGATCGCCGTCATCGAGGGCGGCGGTCCCAGCTAGGCCAGCTTCCCGAACTTCTCGCGGTTCCGGTGGTAGAAGTTCGCGCCCGGCAGCTGCGCGAGCTTGCTGACCGACTCTTCGAAATGCATCTCGAGCTCGTCGCCCGGCGCCAGCTCGCCCGCGGGAGAGCCGTCGAAGGAGATCTCGACGGGCTCCCGGCCCGCTGCGTTGCGCACCATGAGCGCGTCGTCGGGAGCGACCACGAGCGCTCGCGCGGCGAGCGTGTGGGGCGCGATGAAGCTCACCACGAAGCCCTTCACCCCCCAGGCCAGGAT
>JBKPTM010000334.1:0-2339 GCA_046765935.1 Actinomycetota bacterium
GCCCTCGGGACGATCGGGATTCTCAGGCCGGACCAGATGCGGGCGGAGATCACCGCGGCTCGGCGGCTGACCGACCGGCCGATCGCCGTGAACCTGCTGCTGGTGCTCGCGCGTCGCGCGCACTTCGAGGCCGCCGAGCACGCCGACGTGCTCGTCACGTTCTGGGGCACACCGCGGCGGCGGACCTCCGGAATGTGGATCCACCAGGTCGGCTCGGTCGAGGAGGCGCTCTCCGCCCGAGAGGCCGGCGCCGACGCGGTGATTGCCCAGGGAATCGAGGCGGGAGGGCACGTCCGCGGGACCACCCCGGCCGCCGAGCTCCTCGCCCGGGTCAAGGGCGCCGTGGGGGCCGAGTATCCGGTCCTCTCGGCCGGCGGTGTCACCGACGCCGCCGACGCACGGGAGCTGCTCGAGGCCGAAGCGGAAGCGGTGGTCTCCGGAACCCGCTTCCTGATGTCGGACGAGAGCGGCGCCCACCCCGCCTACAAGGAGCGGCTGATCGGGGCGCGGGAGACGGTGCTCACCGAGCTCTTCGGGATCGGCTGGCCCGCGCCACACCGAGTCGTGCCGAACGCCGCGACGGAGCGGTGGCTTCGTGGCGACCGCCGCGGACCGGGTTGGCTGAGAGCGATTCATCGGGTGAGCTCATTCGGAGCCTCCCGGGTGCCGGCCTCCCTCCAGATGCGCCTCGCGGCCGCTCAGCGCCCGGATCGGCCGTTCTTCGGCCCGGCCGCGGCAACCACGGACGGCCCCGAAACCCTGGTCGACGCCGGGCCGCTGTACGCCGGCGAGTCCGTCGCTCGGATCGAGGACGTCCGGCCCGCCGCCGAGCTCGTTGCGGACCTCACCCCACGATGAACGAGTAGTCGCGCTGGATCCGGCCGTCAGTCGTCATGACGAGGAAGTTGAGGCCGACGCCGGTGACCTCGCCATCCGCGTCGACCGCCTCCCAGTGGAACTTGATGACGTCGTGGACCCGATCGACGTCGTCGCGGCCGCGGAAGCTCCAGCCCAGCGACGCAACCCAGTGCTCGTAGGCGGAGGCCACGCGGGCCTCGAGCTCGGCCTGACCCCTCACCTCGAACACCGCGCTGGTGCCCACACCCGGGCCCGCCGCGATCCCGCGCGCCTCCTCGGTCGCCTGCAGGATCTGCTCGCCGTCCTCGGCCCAGAGCTCCCCGATCAGCTCACGGCGACGCTCAGGATCGGGCTCGTTCCAGAGCGCGAAGTAGCGATCCACCAGCTCGCCCGCGCTCCTCTGTGCGTTGTCGATGAACTCCTTTGCCTCGGTCATGTCCTACCTCCGTCGTTCGCTGTTGGCGAGACAAGGGTCCCCGGCACAGGGCCGCGAGTCGATTACCTCCGATGTAACGCGCTGGCTAACGTTTCGCCGGTGGCGGTGCAGACCGAGCAGGAGCCGCAGACGGCGGGGGAGCTGATCCGCTTCTGGCGAACCCAGCGCCGCCTGACGCAGATGGACCTGGCGCTCGACGCCAACGTCTCCACCAAGCACCTGAGCTTCGTCGAGACAGGCCGGTCTGCGCCGAGCCGCCAGCTGCTGGTGCACCTCGCCCAGGAGCTCGACCTGCCGATCGCGGAGCGCAACAGGCTTCTGCTCGCCGGCGGCTTCGCGCCTCCCTACCTGGAGCAACCCTACGACGGGGAGCTGATGCGCCCGCTGCGCGAGTCGCTGAGCCGGCTCCTCGGCGCCCACGAGCCGAACCCGGCCCTGATCGTCGACGGACTCTGGAACCTGATCGACTCCAACCGCGCCGCCGAGCTGCTCTTTGAGGGCGTCGACGCGGAGCTACTCGAGCCGCCGGTGAACATCCTGCGTCTCTCAGCACACCCGGGCGGCCTCCCGAAGATCTCCTCGATGACCGCGGCCTGTAGCGCGCCGCTGATCCAGCGCCTGCGGCGCAGCAGCCGCGATAACGCGAATCCGGAGCTGCGAAGCCTGATCGACGAGGTCGCGGCCTACCTGCCGGATGACCCGCCGTCCGGGCAGGCAACCCAGCCGGTGGTCTCGCTCGACCTCCAGACCCGGCTCGGGCCAGTGCGCCTCTTCACGGTAATCGCCACGCTGGGAGCGCCGCTCGAGGTGACCTCGGCGAACCTGGCGATCGAGACGTTCCTGCCGATGGACGACGAGAGCGCCGCCCGCCTGGCCGAGCTCAGTGGTAGATCGCGAGCAGGATGATCACGGCCGCGACCCAGGTCACCCCGGCGCCGATCATCCCGTAGTCCTCGAGCAGGATCGCGTCGGTAGAGCGCGTGTCCTTGCGGTCATAGATCAGGTAGAGGTAACGGAAGATCCCGTAGAGGACGGGCGGCAGGGT
>JBKPTM010000335.1:0-4204 GCA_046765935.1 Actinomycetota bacterium
GTCCCTGACCGCCGTGGCGATCGCGATGGACACGGGCCCGATGGTCCCCCGGGAGGCCGGAACTCCCGCTACGGACACGGTTCCCGTGGCCATGCTCCTCGCCGCTGCGGCGATCCTGATCAACGCCTGGGCTGCCCGCGAACCTCGACTGCCGCGGCCGACGCCGGAAGGGGGTCGGCCCACTTCGGCGGTCGCCCCGCTGGGCGCCATCCTCGTCGCAGGCCTCGCCATCGGCATCGCCCTCGGGTCGAAGCTGACGATCTGGGGCGTCGCCCTGGCATTCGCGATCGGCGTCCCATTCCTGGTCCCGCGTGAGGCCCGCTGGAAGGCGTTCTGGGTCTTCGCCGGAGGAATCACCGCGGTCTCAGCGTTCTGGTTCTTCCGCAACCTGATCCACGCGGGCAATCCGCTCCCCTGGGTCCGCCACATAGGCCCGATCGATCTGCCCGGCCCGAACCGTGGGCTCGAGGGCCGCACCGACTTCACCGTCGCCCACTACATCTTCAACAACCCGAGCACGAGCCTCTGGCGCCAGTACTTCCTCAACCCGATCGAGAATCTGCTCGGACCGCTCTGGTTCCTGATCCTGGGCGGGGCATCCGCCGGGGCGATCGTGTCGATCTGGCGGCCGCGCTCGCCCGCGGTCCGGCTCGCAGGTGTGATCACGATCGTCGCGGCGATCGCCTACGTGTTCACGCCGCTGACGGCCGCCGGGCCCGAGGGCCATCCGCTCGCCTTCGGCATCAACCTCCGCTACCTGATCCCGGGCTTCGCGCTCGGGCTGGCGCTGCTCCCGCTCGAGCCGCGCCTGACCCACGAGCGCTTCCGGCTGCCGCTGATCGCCGGAGGCCTGATCGCGCTCTTCCTGACCTCGCACTACTCCGACGCCAACGTCGCCTGGGACGGCGCGTTCGCCTCGATCCCGTGGGCGGTGGTCATCGGGATCGTCCTGATCGGCGCGCCCGTCGGCCTGGCGCTCCTCGGGAAGCGCGACCCCTACATGGCGGGGACGGCCGCCGCCGTCCTGGTGCTCGCCATCGCGGCCGTCGGCTGGGCGAAGCAGGACGACTACCTCGCGCATCGGTACAGCCGCTCGGAGGACTTCCGCTTCCAGCTCGACCAGGCAGTCCGCTGGGCCAAACCGACCTCCGGGCTGCGGATCGGCGTCGCGGGCACGAGCGGCGCCTACAACCAGTACGGCTTCTACGGAGACGCGGTCGACAACTACGTCCAGTATGTCGGCCGCCATCTGCCCGAAGCGGACTTCCGCGCGATCACCACCTGCCCCGCGTTCCGCCAGGCGGTCAACGACGGCGACTACGACTACCTGATCACGACGCCGAAGCTCGATCTGAACAACCCCGCGACCGCCAGCCCATCCCCCGAGCGCGGCTGGGTCAAGAACGACCCGGCGCTCCACGAGATCCTGCATGCCAGCCGGGTCTCGGTGTTCCGGGTCAATGGACCGCTGACTCCCGCCGGGTGTGTGCAGGGCAATCGGCGCGGACCGCCGACCCAACCGGGAGGATCAGCCCCTTCCAAGTGAGCAGCACCGGCGACTACATCCTCGGCTCGATCGGATTGCTCGCGGTCGTGCTCTCGATGGCGATCGCCGGCCGGACGATGCGCAGAGCGGCGGTCCCGGGCTGGACTGGGACGCCGGCGCTCCTGGCGGACGTCGTCTTCGCGATCGGCATGCTGGTGGTGGTCTCGCAGGTCCTCGGGCTCTTCGGGATCCTCGACGGGGTCCTTCTCGTCGCCGCGTTCGCGATCGTCGGTGGCGGGGCGATCCGGCTCGAGCCGATGCTGATCCGCGCGGGAGCGCGCGCGACCGACCGAAGCGGAGGTTCCGAGCCGCGGGCGGCCCCCTCCGCAACCCGGCTCGAGCTCGGGGTGGCGGCCGTCATCGCGCTGATCGTCGCCGCGCAATGGGCCGGGCCGACGCTGCTCGCCCTCGATCGCGGCATCTATGGCGGCGACTCGCTCTGGTACCACATGCCGCTCGCGGCGCACATCGCGCAGACGGGCTCGGTCACCTCGCTGCTCTACACCGACCCGCTCTACCTCAACTGGTTTTATCCGCAGGTCTCCGAGCTGATCCACGCCGGCGGGATCCTGCTCTACGGCAACGACTTCCTCTCGCCGCTGCTCAACATGGCCTGGCTCGGCCTCGCCCTCTTCGCGGGCTGGTGCATCGGGCGTCCCTACGGCTCGGGCGCGACCTCGCTCGCCGCGGTCGCCTCGGTGATGGCGGCGAACCTGCTCTTCTCGCGCCAGCCGGGCAACGCCAACAACGACGTGGTCGCGATCGCGCTCTTCCTCTCCTCGGTCGCCCTTCTGCTCAACACCCGCTGGCCGTGGCATGAGCCCGGCGACCGCCCCGCCGCCACGCTGCCGCTGGGCGCGCTGCTGGTCGCGGGGCTGGCGGCCGGGCTCGCCCTCGGCACCAAGCTGACCGTCGTGCCACCGGTCCTGGCGCTGACCGTCGGCGTGATCGTGGTGGCGGGCCGTGGCCAGCGGTTGCGAGCGACGGGCGCCTGGATCGGCGGGATGGTCGTGGGCGGGGGCTACTGGTACCTGCGCAACCTGATCGTCTCCGGCAACCCGTTTCCCTGGCAGGACATCGGGCCGATCCACCACGCCGAGGCGCTCCAGGGCCGACACCCGTACGCGATCGTCCACTACGCGACCGACACGGACGTCTGGGGGAAGTTCTTCACACCCGCGCTCCACGAGCGGCTCGGGGAGCTCTGGCCCGCCTATCTCGCGCTCGCGGTGGTCGGGGTCGTGCTCGTCCTCTGGCGCGGAGGGCGGATGGAGCGGATGCTCGGTGCGGTCGCACTGGTCGCGGCGATCGCCTACCTGCTCACGCCGCTGGGCGCGTCCGGTCCGGAGGGGATGCCGGTGGGCTTCCGGCTCAACATCCGCTACCTGGCACCGGGCCTGATCCTGGCCCTCACCCTCGTGGCGATCCCGCCCTTCGCGGGCGACCGCGAGGTCTGGCGGGTGGGAAGCCTGCAGCGCCTCTGGCGCGTCGGAACGCTGGCGATCTTCGCCGTCCTGGTGGTGGTCAGCGCGGGCGCGATCGGCGCGATCGACACCGGCCGCATCCCCGGGACGATCGTGCTCGCGCTGGCGGTCGTCGCGGTCCCCCTGCTGCTCGCGCTCCTCTCGCGGCGCGGCCTCGCGCCGATCCCGCTGGCCGGCATCGGCGCCGCTGCCCTGATCGCGCTGGCCGTGCTCGGCCGCTTCGCCCAGGACCACTACCTCGACAAGCGCTACTCCTCGGCCGCGCCGGACTACCCGAAGTCCGAGCAGCCCGCGGTCGAGCTCGGCCAGGGGCTCGGCGCCGCCTACGACTGGGCGCGCGGCACCGAGCACCTGAAGATCGCCCTCTCCGGGACGATGGGGGCGCTCTTCCAGTACGGGCTCTGGGGCTGGAACTCGAGCAACGACGTCCGGTACATCGGCGAGCACGGCTCGCGCGGATCCTTCAACGAGATTCCCCAGTGCCCGGAGTGGATCGGGGCCCTCAACGACGGCAACTTCGACTACGTCGTGACCACCCCCACCTACCACCAGGACGATCCCGCGGCGGACACGGCGCCTGTCCAGCGCGACTGGATCTCCCGGGCCGGGAACGTGCAGCGGGTCGGGGGTTCGAACCTGGTGGACATCTGGAAGGTGACCGGTCCCCTCGACCCGCTCGCCTGCGCGGCGCCTCCGGGCGGAGGCAAGAAGGGCCCGGCCAAGACCCTGCCGAGTGTCACCGGAGAGTGATCGACTCCGGGACCGTGTGGACTCGGGGCGCCCGTGGTACCCATAGGGCGTGTCGTATCCGCTCGACAACGCTCTCTTCCAGTGGGAGGAGGGAGCGCGCCGCCTCCGCGATCTCTCGGCCGACCCGCGCGGCGCGCGCACGGCGAGGCGGGCCGTGGATGCGATCCGGGACGAGCTGCGGCGCCGGATCGGCCCGACCTTCACCGCCCAGGAGCTCGCCGACCTCTACGGCCGCGGCACCGATTGGTGTCTCGAGGCCGCCCGCCGCGCCGCTCCGATGAGCGCGGTCGACCTGGACACCCAGGCGATCGTCGACGGCGCGTTCAGCGAGTACCTCCGCGGCGCCAGGGACTACTCGGGCGGCCGCGTGATCGCGGAGCCCTGAGCCCTCAGTCCGAGTCGTCGGCTCGCTCGAGCACGATCC
>JBKPTM010000336.1:0-10291 GCA_046765935.1 Actinomycetota bacterium
ATCATCAACGAGCGTGACCCGGGCGACTGGGTCGACGAGCAGCTGGCGGACATTCGCCTGAAGCGGTCCCCTGCGGAGGTCGGGCGCTAGCCGTCCTGGCCACGATGAGTTCCGGCCCGGCGAGGCGTCTCAACTGGTGAATGTCTGAGACCGGACTAACGGAGTTCGAGCGGGAGCATCTCGAGGGCGCCCTGGCGCTGTTCACCGCCGAGGGCTGGGACACGTACTACGAGGATCCGGAGCGGACCTTCCGCGCGCTTACCGCCCCGGGGTCGACCACCCTGGTAGCGGTCGACGACGGAGAGGTGGCCGGCCTCGTGCAGCTTCAATCCGACGGCGAGATCCAGGCGCATCTGTCGGCGCTGCTGGTCGGCGAACGCTGGCGGGGTCGTGGCCTCGCACGCCTATTGCTCCGAGAGGGACTGCGCGAGGCGGGTGGGATGCGGATGGACATACTCTCCGCCGCCGAAAGCTTCTATGCCCGCCTGGGCGCCGATCGGAGGCCCGGCTTCCGCCTCAGGCCGCCGGACTTGGCCGACTGATCAGCGCTCGATCCCGAACTCGCCCGGACTGGGCGGCGGGACGTAGGAGTAGACGGGTGGGAGCGCGTACGCCGGTGGCGGGGCCGGAGCGGCGGGCGTGGGGACGCCGTGCTGGCTGTCGTGATGGCGCGGGTGCGGATGCTCCCGGCGCGGGTGCGGATGCTCCCGGCGTGGTTTGCGCCCGGCCAGCCGGTTATGGCCGCGCTTCGCCTGCTTCGCGGATAGCGGCGGTGAACCCGGCACCTCCGAAGGCGGGCCTGGCGCCGCGGGCGGGGCCTTCGCAGGGACCGCCTCGGCCGGCGGCGGTGCGAGGCCGACGTCGCGAGGCACCGGGGGCGGCTTGTCGCTGCCCAGTAGGGCCGGGAGCGAGACGATCCCGGCGATCACGGCCGCGGCGATCGCCGCGGCGCGTCCGACGCTCTGCCATCTGAGCTGACGTCCGGCCACCTCCCGCTGAGGCCTGTGAACGCCGTCCTCTCCCCTGCGCCGCCCATCCCCTATAGTCGCGCGTCGCTGTGAACCGGCACTACGAACTCGTCTTGATGCTCGATCCCGAGGCCGCGGACGACGCGCGCGAGAAGGTCGCGGGCGACGTGCGCCAGGCCATCGAGGGCGCGGGCACGCTCGATCGCGCGGACGTCTGGGGCATGCGCAAGATGGCCTACGAGATCCGCCAGCGGAACGAGGCGGACTACCGCTACTACCGCTTCCAGAGCGAGGCCGACCTGCTCGAGCGACTCGACCACAGCCTGAAGATCACCGATGGCGTGCTGCGCTTCCGGATCTTCAAGGTCGACCCCGACGCCCCGACCAATCCGCCGCCCGCATCGGAGCGCCCGGCTCAGGTCGGCGACGGCCGCCCGGAGCGCGAGGGACGTCGGGGCCGGCGAGACGACCGCGACGAGTAACTAAGCCGCCCTGAGGGCTTCGCTCGGCGCCACCCGGGCCGCGCGCCCGGCCGGATAGATCCCGGCCACGGCCCCGATCGCAAGCGAGGCGATCACGCCGCCGGCGATCGCCTCGGGCGGGATGGCGATTCTCCAGCCCTGGCTGGCGGCGTAGACGACGGTTGCGAGGATCCCCAGGATCACGCCGATCACGCCGCCCACGGCCACGAGCAGCAGCGATTCGGCGAGGAACTGCAGGCGGACATGTGCGCGGGTCGCGCCCAGGGCGCGCCGCAGGCCGATCTCGCCCCGCCGCTCGAGCACCGAGATCACCATCACGTTGGCGATCCCGACCGCGCCGACCAGGAGGGCCACCGCACCGAGCCCCAGGAACAGCGAGGTGAGCGCTCCGGCCGCGGCGGCGCGCGCCTCCAGTGCGTCAGAGGGGCGGGAGACGTCGACCTCCTCGGGTGACTCGGGGTTGGCCGTGGCCGGGATGAGGTTGCGCGCCTGCACGACGCGATCGCGGTCAGCGCGCACGAAGATCTGCGACGGGTTCACGTCGATCCCGAAGAGCTTCGCCGCGGCCGGATAGCCGATCAGCGCCGCCCGCTCGATGTCCTCCGCCAGCGGAAGCGGGTCGAGGATCCCCACCACCGTGAACCAGCGCCCGCCGATGAACGCCTGCGGGTGCCCCTCCAGGCTGGTGATTCCGAGCCGCTGCGCGGAGACCGACCCGAGCACGACCACGGGGTAGCGCTCGTTTGCGCGGGTCAGGAAGCTGCCCGCGGCCAGGGAACCCTGAAGGGTGTCGAGCAAGTTGGCGTCGGCGGCCATCACGGTGATGCCGCCGGTCTCCTCCGCGTCGATGTAGGGGCTGCGGCGGATCGTCTCGTCCGAGAGCGAGGTGACCGCGCTCGCGCCCTCGACGTCGGCGAGGTGACCGGTGGCGTCGGCGCTGCGCTCCGGGAGCACCGACTCGGAGCCGGTGAACGACTGCCCGGCGGTGACCGTCAGGAGGTTGGTCCCCAGCTTGTCGATCTCGGCGAGCAGGCCGGCACGACTGGACTCGGAGACTCCGAGGACAGCGACCACGGTGGCGATCCCGATCGAGATCCCGAGCGCAGAGAGCCCGGCGCGCAGCCGCCGGGTGCGCAGCCCGATGCTGCCCACGCGCAGGACGTCGGCCACCAGCAGACGGCTCCGCGGCAGGTCGAGGTGCTCGCGGGGCGGAGCTGCCGTGGTGGCGCTCATCCCCCCGTGTCGCTCTCGATCAGGCCGTCCCGGACGGAGATCTGGCGGGGCATCGCCTCCGAGATCTCCCGGTCATGGGTGACGACGATGATCGTCGAGCCGGCCGCATTGAGCTCCTGGAGAAGGTCGATGATCTCCTCGCTGGTGCGGCTGTCGAGGTTGCCCGTCGGCTCGTCGGCGAGCATGATCGCGGGCTCGGAGACCAGGGCCCGTGCGATCGCGACGCGCTGGCGCTCGCCGCCCGAGAGGGTCGAGGGCGAGGCCGTGATCCGATCGCCGAGGCCGACGTGCCGGAGCGCCTCCGCCGCGCGCTCGCGGCGCTCCTCGACTGGCACCCCCGTGTAGAGGAGGCCGTCGCAGACGTTGTCGAGCGCAGTGGCCGCGTCGAGGAGGAAGAAGCGCTGGAAGATGAAGCCGATCCGCTGCGCGCGGAGCGCGGCGAGATCCGCCTCCGAGGCGCTCGCCACCTCGTAGCCGTCGATGACGACGTTGCCGCTCGTCGCGCGGTCGAGCGTCCCCATGATCTGCAGCAGGGTCGACTTGCCAGAGCCGGATGGCCCGACGATCGAGACCAGCTCGCCCTGCTCGACGCAGAGCGTGACCCCGCGGAGAGCCTCGAAGGCCCCGTAGCGCTTGACGACGTCGACCAGGCCGAGGACGGGAGGCGTGATCGGGGAGGTCACGCGGCCACGCGGGCTCGCGGTCACCGAGCTCACTCGCCCGGGACCTCCACTTCCATGCCCTCACGCAACCCCTCCCCCTCGACCTCGACGTACCCGTCGGCGAAAAGGCCCGGCTCGACCGGGATCTGCCGCCTGCCCGCCGAATCGCGCACCTCGATCGCGTAGCCGCCGCCCGCCGTGCCGAGCAGGGACTCGACCGGGACCACGAACACATCGTGCCGGACCTGGTCGGTGAGGTCGACCGTCACCGGCGCCTGATCGAGGCCGGTGACGCGCGAGCCCTCGGGGAGGGAGATCGTCACCTCGATGGTGGGATTCGAGGAGCCACCCGTCCCCGAGTCGGAGCTGTCGTCCTGGGCGACCGTCCCGATGGACGAGACGCGGCCCTTCACGTCCTTGCCGTCGGGCAGCTCGACCCTGGCCGAGGTCCCTCGCTTGACCAGCTCGCCGTCGGAGGGGTCGAGGTCGACGGTGACGACACGGCGGGTGGAGCTCGTGGTCATCACCTCGGTCGAGGGCGCGGCCGAGGTGCCGTCTGAGGTATCGGCGCTCCCGGCGTCGGTCGCGGACGAGTCGCTTCCGGATCCGGAGGTCGGCTGCTGGTTTCCGCTCGAGCCGCTGGGTGTCATGGGTCGCTTCCCCTTCTTCGGCCTCTTCCGGTCGCCCTGAGCCGGCGTGTCCACGACGTAGCTCGCCAGGGTGGTGGTCGGGCTCGAGGGGTCCTCCTGCGACGCCGCGGCCGCGGGATTGCTGCCGTCGGAGCCGCCGCCCGAGCTGCCGCTCGAGCCGAGCGAGACCGAGAGCGAGGTGACGCGGCGCGGCCCGGACATGAAGACGACTCGGCCGAGCTCGACGGTGCCGGTCGAGTCGAGGTCGAGCGAGTCCTGCCAGTCGGCCACGGCGGTCGCGGTCGAGGAGGTGAAATCGTCGTCGACGGTGCCTGGGTCGAAGCCGAGGGCGGAGAGGTTCGCCTCGAGCTCCTCGACGTCAGGTCCAGAGGTGCCCGCCGAGAGATCGCGGTAGGCGGGGACGTCCCCGTACATCAGGACCACGGGCTTGCCGTCCAGCTCGAAGAGACGGTGGCCGCGGGTGATCACGTCGCCCTCCGCCGGTAGCCAGGTGATCGTTCCGGAGAGGCGGTTGATCACGGCGGCATCTCCCGCGTAGCCGAGGGTGCCGTCGACGCTGTCCGTCGAGGCGAGGTCGCGGCGCTCGAGCGGCCTGGTCGGCACGCCGGGCTCCTGCGCCTTGGCGCCCCCGTCATCGCCGCCGCCGATGGCGACAACGGCCACCGCAACCGCGGCGAGCCCGAGCCCGCCGACCGCCAGCCCGCGCTTCCCGATGCCCCACGGCATTGGTCAGTTGCCGGAGCCGGACTGCGTGCTCGGGCCGTTGTCCGCGCCGCCGCCGGGGCCGACCTGGATACCGGGGCCGCCGCCGGGGAGGTTGGCCTCCTTGCTGCACTCCTCCTGGGCCTGCTGGAACTCCGGGTCGTCCATCAGGTTCTGCATCTCCTGGCTGGGCTCCTGCGGCTTGTCGGGCGGGCTCTCGCCCGGGCTGACGATCACCGGCTCGGGGACGTCATAGCCCTTGTCGCGCAGGCACTCGGTCATCTTGTGGAGCCTGTCCCGCATCTCAGCCGGGTCGGGACGATCGCCCTCGGGGATCGCGTCCTGCAGGAGGTGCCCGCAGGCCTCCTGCGCCTTCTGGAAGTCGTCGTCGTTTCGCGGGTCCCCGCCCTGGAACTGGAGGTTGAAGCCTTGCCCCCCCTGGCCGGGCTGTGGATCGGGCATGTCGACGCCGTGCTCGCGCATGCACTTCGCGAAGGCGAGCCCCGCGTCCTCGGCGTTCGCCTGGGCGTCCTTGCCGGACGCCTCCGAGCCGCCGCAGGCGACGAGCGCGGCGCTCACCCCCACCGCCGCGAGCGTGATCATCGCCCGGATCCCGTGTCTCTTTGTCATGGCCACTGCCGCCTCCTCTCGAGTAGCGCCGCTTAAGCGGGTCGCGCTGTTCGCGCGCCCTCGCATCAAGCCAGTGCTGCCTGAGAGGCGGCTGAGAACGCGGTAGGGATCTCTTTAACTGCGCGCGGCCTGCATCAAACGGGTTGCTCCTGGTGGAGCACCCTCGCGTCACCGCAGTTTCCGGGCTTTAAGCTCGGCGGGGGAGAGAAGACGCCGCCCATCGACTTAAGATCGATGTTCGGAATCGAAAGGAAAGAGGAGCTGATCTAGTGGCAGCCAGCAACGTGAACGTCGTCGTCATCACCGGGAATCTGACCAAGGATCCAGAACTGCGCTCGACTCCCGGCGGGACCCCTGTCTGCAAGCTTCGAGTGGCCGTCAACAGCCGCCGCAAGGATCAGAGTGGCGAGTGGGTCGACAAGCCGAACTACTTCGACGTCACCGTCTGGGGCGCGCAGGGCGAGAACTGCGCCCAGTACCTCTCCAAGGGCCGGCCGGTCGCCGTCGAGGGACGGCTCGACTGGCGCGAATGGGAGTCGCAGGACGGCGGGAAGCGCCAGGCCGTCGAGATCATCGCCAACAGCGTCCAGTTCCTGGGCTCCCGCTCGGACAACCCGGGCGGCGGAGGCAACGGCTTCCAGCCGAAGTCGGACGTTCCCGCCGACACCTCGGACTTCGAGGGCGCCGGCGTCGGTTCGGGCGGCGGCTCGGACGACGACATTCCCTTCTAGGCAGGGCCATAGCCGGGGGTCGGTTGCGGAGCTCGCAGCCCGTCCGCTGATCCTGAGCAGTTCGGGCGCTCGGCATCCCTGAGACCCAGCCTCGTTATAGTGCACCGATTGGTGCAGTATCACGGCGGGACACTCGACCGGCAGTTCTTCGCTTTGTCCGACCCGACGCGGCGCGGGATCCTCGAGCGGCTGGCCGCCGGTCCCGCCACGATCGGGCAGCTGGCCGATCCCTTCGGCCTGACGCTCAACGGCGTGAAGAAGCACGTCCGGATCCTCGAAGAGGTCGATCTCGTGAAGACGACCAAGGTCGGACGCTCCCGCGAATGCCAGCTCGGGCCGGCGGAACTGCAGGACGTATCGCGCTGGATCGACTCGTATCGCCAGGCCCTCGAACGGCGCCTCGACGGCTTCGCGACGTATGCCGAGGCGCGGAAGGAGGGCGACCGATGACCCATGAGCTCCAGTTCGAGCGCCTGATCGACGCGAGTCCCGAGGTCGTCTTCGACGCCTTCACCGAGCCCGGCGGGCAGGTGGCCTTCTACCGGCAGAGCGAGCCCGGGTGGATCGTCCGCTCGGAATGCGATCTGCGGGTCGGCGGCGTATGGACGGTCGAGTTCGGTCCCTCGGAGGACCGGATCTACCGCCACCGCCATGTCTTCCAGGTCATCGATCGGCCACGACGGCTGTTGATGACGACCACGGAGACTCGTCTCGACGGCTCGAGCTTCGACACCGAGATGGAGTTCGTCCTCTCCGAACAGGAGGGCAAGACCCTGCTGAGGCTGTTTCACAGGGGCTTCCCGACGAGCGAGCTTCGCGATGAGCACCGCCGTGGTTTGCCGGACGCGTTCGACCAACTGGACCGGTTCGTCAGCACAGAGCTCCAACAGAGAGGAGATCACGCAACATGACGCCCCCCGAAGGCTCAGCCAGAATCGTCTTGATGATGGGGATCTCGTTCGACGGCTACGTCGCCGTCCCGAGCGGGAATGGTCTCTCGCCGGTGATGGAAGGAGGAGAGCTGCCGCCGGAAGACCCAGAGCTGAAGAAGACCAAGCTCGCGTGGATCTGGGGGGCGGGCTCACACCTCATGGGACGGACCACCTACGAGGAGATGGCCGGCTACTGGCCGACCTCGACATCGGAATATGCAGCGCCGATGAATGAGATTCCCAAGGTCGTCTTCTCCAGGAGCCTCGAGCGCGCCGACTGGCCCGAGTCCCGCATCGCGCGCGGCGATCTCGCCGAGGAAATCGCCAACCTGAAGCGCGAGTCCGACAAGGACCTCATCGCCTGGGGTGGCGCCTCGTTCGCCCAGTCTCTCGCGCGAGAGGGTCTGGTCGATGAATACCGGCTGACCACCCATCCGGTGGCCGTCGGCGCTGGAGAGCCGCTGTTCAAGGACATCCCGGCCCCGGTGCGGCTGAGGCTCACAGATTCGAAGCTGTTCGGCAGCGCCGCCGTGCATGTCTACGAGCCGGCCTGAGCGCCCGGTAGCTACCATTCGCCGCCGTTCATGGCGCGACAGCAACGACAGCAGCAGTCCACCGGCGGCCGCAGGCGCCGCGGGCTCAGCGATCGCGGTCGGCCGCGGAAGTACACGCGGATCAACGCCGAGACGATCGACTACAAGGACCTGAATCTGCTGCGGCGGTTCATCTCCGACCGCGGCAAGACCCGGTCCCGCCGCGTCACCGGCCTCTCCAGGAAGCACCAGCAGCAGCTCGCCCTGGCGGTGAAGCGAGCCCGCGAGCTCGCCCTGCTGCCGTACGTTGGCGAGCGCTAGACCACACGATGGCCCAGGCGGTTCTGCTCAAGGACGTGGAGGGCCTCGGCGAGGCCGGCACCGCGGTCGACGTATCCCCCGGCTACCTGCGCAACTACCTCGTGCCTCGCAAGCTGGCGCAGCCCGCGACCAAGGGCGCGCTCGAGGAGGCGCAGCGCAAGCGGGAGAAGGCCGAGGAGGCCGAGCGCCAGGCCGCCGAGCGCGCCGGCGAGACGGCGGCTCTCCTTTCCAAGACCGTGTTGACGATCAATCACCGGGCCGGCGAGGACGGCAAGCTCTTCGGCTCCGTCACCTCCGCCGAGATCGCGGACGCGATCCAGGCCGCGCGGGGCATCAAGGTCGACCGCAAGAAGATCCGCCTCGAGGATCCGATCCGCGAGACCGGCACCTTCATGGTCGAGGTCGAGGTCGGCGGCGGGACCACCGCGTCGGTCAAGACGATCGTGGCCGAGGCGAAGGAGTAGGGCGCAAACAGCGCGCTTCTCAGACAGGCACGAATCGTGCCTGGAACGTGCCTGCCGCAAATAGCCGCAACTCGGCTGCGGCGAGGGGCGGCCTGTGATTTTCTAGCCAGGCTCGCGCAGGTTCAGTTCCACTTCGGGGCAGACGCGAATCCGCCGGGCCCTTATCCAGACTTGGAGAGGACGCGCGGCCGACAGGCCGGGAGATTCCCTGCGCGAGAGAGGAGCAGTTGGCGACCAACGGAAAGAGCCCGATCGTCCCGCCCCAGAACCTGGAGGCTGAGGAGTCCGTCCTCGGCGCGATGATGGTCTCGGAGGCGACGATCGAGCCGGTCCTGCTCGACGTCCGTCTCCACGCCGAGGACTTCTACCGGGATCGCCACCGCACCATCTACAGGGCGATCATCGGCCTGAACGAGAACGCCGACCCGGTCGACGTCCTCACCGTCTCCGAGGCCCTCTCCCAGCACGGCCAGCTCGACGAGGTCGGCGGCCGCGACGTCATCGCCAGCCTCGCCGCCAAGGTCCCCGCCCCCGGCAGCGCGAAGCACTACGCCCAGATCGTCAAGCAGAACTCGCTGATGCGGCGGCTCGAGACCGCCGCCAAGCAGATCCAGCAGTCCGTGACGGAGCGGGAGGGCGAGCCGCGTGCGCTCGTCGAGAACGCGGAGAGGCTCCTGTTCCAGGTCGCCAACGAGGAGCAGGCCGACGACTTCCGCGAGATCGGCGACATCCTCCACGACGAGATCGACAAGCTCGAGAAGCTCGCGAGCGGCGACTCCGAGATCACCGGCACCGCCTCGGGCTTCCGCGACCTCGACGACAAGACCGGCGGCTTCCAGCCCGGCAACCTGATCGTGATCGCTGCGAGGCCGGCGATGGGAAAGTCGACACTCGTCTGCGACTTCGCCCAGAACGTCGCGATGAAGCACAAGAAGCCGGTCGCGCTCTTCTCACTGGAGATGTCGGAGATGGAGCTCGCCCACCGTTTCATCGGGTCGCAGTCGCGGATCTCCAGCGACCGCCTGCGGAAGGGCAAGGTCTCCAGCAAGGACTGGCCGAAGGTCGTGAAGGCCTGCAACCAACTCGAAGCCGCCCCGCTCTGGATCGACGACTCCTCCGACCTCGGCCTGCTCGAGCTGCGCGCCAAGGCCCGCCGCCTGCACGCCCAGGAGCGCAGCCGCGGCCACGAGGGCCTCGGGCTGATCATCGTCGACTACCTCCAGCTGATGCGCTCGGACGACGCCCGCGCCAACCGCGTCGAGCAGGTCGCCCAGTTCAGCCGGGGCCTCAAGATCCTCGCCCGCGAGCTGAGCGTGCCGGTGATCGGGATCTCCCAGCTCTCCCGCGCGCCGGAGCAGCGCCCGGACAAGCGACCGATCCTCTCCGACCTGCGCGAGTCGGGTGCGATCGAGCAGGACGCCGACCTGGTCGGCTTCCTCTACCGCGACGACTACTACAACGCGGAATCCGAGGACCCGGGCGGCGCCGAGCTGATCCTCGCCAAGCACCGCAATGGTCCCGTGGGAACCGTCCGGCTCGTCTTCCTCGAGCACTACCCGAAGTTCGCCGACCGGGCCCGCGAGGAGCGCCCCGTCGAGCAGCCCGCGGGCGAGGGACCGCCGATGGAGGACATGACGCCCAGCGTGGACGACGGCTTCGCCGGTGCCGAGGAGCTCTGAGTTGGCGACCCATCTCCGATCTGGTGAGCGTCAGCCATGCCGCCTCGGCATCTGCGACGGCTCGGGCTGGATCCTCGGCCCCGAGGACGTCGCCCGCCCCTGCGAGTGCCGTTCTCGGATGGTCGCCCAGGCGCGGCTGCGCGGAATCGACTCGGTGATTCCGCCGAAGTACCGCGGCGTCTCCTTCGACCGCCCGCCGGTGACGCAGATCGACGCATTCGTGGTCAAGCGCGTCCGCGACTTCTGCGAGCGGCTGGACGAGAACCTCGACAGCGGTCGCGGCATGTGGTTCTTCGGCAGCTCG
>JBKPTM010000337.1:0-3083 GCA_046765935.1 Actinomycetota bacterium
GTCCAGAGCCGGCTCGACTCGCTGCTGGCCGACTGCTACGACGAGCCCGAGCGCACGGTGGTCGCCGCCGAGATCCTCCACGCGATCATCGGCCACCGCCGGCGCGGCGAGCCCTACACGGTCGAGGCCGGAGTGGTGCGCGTCGCTGACGCCCTCGACATGGCGGAGGGCCGCTCCCGGATTCCCGTCGAGGGCGGCCAATACGGGATCCACGCCCTCTCCGCGGCGGCGATCGACAAGGTGAACATCGAGGCGGGCGACGAGCGCCCGGTCAAGATCGAGATCGAGATGAACAACTCAGCGGGCATCTTCCAGGTTGACGACCTGCTGGCGACGAAGCTGCGCGGCACGCCTCTGGAGGGTCACGTCGAGGTGGTCGCCGAGGTCGCGGGCGAGACCGAGAAGCGCCTGCTGCCGAGCTTCCGGCTTTAGGGACGAGCGTCAACACCGGCTGGGGAAAGGGGGCCCCATCGGTCCCGGAAGGGGGCGAATCAGCGGTTTCGAAGACTTGTCCCCGTATACGGGGTACAAACATTCGAAACTCCGCGCGGAAGGCCTGGGAGCTGTCCCGGAACCAGCATGGTGTGATCACGCGCGCGCAGCTCCTCGATCTCGGGTTCACTCCGAAGCTCATCGAAGGTCGCCTCGTCCGCGGCAGGTTGCACGCCATTCATCGCGGTGTTTATGCAGTTGGGCGCCCCGAACTGACGTCGCGCGGCTGTTGGATGGGCGCGGTGCTCGCTTGCGGCCCCGAGGCGGTGTTGAGCCACCACTCGGCCGGACAGCTCTGGGGCATCACGGCGCGGCGAAGAAACGCGGAGATGGATCACCCCTCGGGCCGCCCTTCATTGATCGATGTTTCGATCCCCGGTGCCGCCGCGCGGCGCCGCAAGGGCATACGAACCCACCGGCGCAGAGAGCTCTCATCAGCCGATCGGACGCTTCGCGAAGGAATACCCGTGACCACCGTGGCGAGGACGCTGATCGACCTCGCCACACGAATCGAGAGCGACCCGCTCGAGGCGGCTGTGAACGAGGCGGACAACCTCGGATTTATCGACCCAGAGCGACTTCGCCGAATCGCCGAGGAGCGTCCGGGCTTGCGCGGCGCGCGAGTGCTCCGCGACCTCCTCGACCGCCGCACGTTCAACCTCACCGACTCCGAGCTCGAGCGTCGGTTCCTGCGGCTCGTCCGTCGCGCGGAGCTTCCGAACCCCCAGACGCAGCAGCACCTCAACGGCCACCGCGTGGACTTCTACTGGCCCGAACTGCGGCTCGTGGTCGAGGCCGACAGCCTGCTTTATCACCGCACTCCGGCCGAGCAGGCTGCCGATCGGCAGCGCGACCACGACCACGCCGAGGCAGGCCTCACTTCATTGCGGTTTACCCACGCCCAGATCACATTTGAAGCCACGCGGGTGGTTGAGGTGCTTCGCTCGGTCGCGGAGCGCCAGCGTCTCGCGCTGCTTACGCGGGTCGCCTAGACGCCGGCGCCCTCGCCACCGCGGCCTTCTCCGGCGGCGAAGCGGGCTGCGCCCTGTACTCCGACGCCGCTGACCGCGCCGCCGATCTCTGCCTCGCGGGCGAGGCCTTCCTCGAGCGACATTCCGAAGCCCTCCAGCGCGGATTGGCGGTCGGCGAGCATCGTCTCCTGGGGGAATTGGGCGAGGCCTTCTGCCATCTCAAGGGCTCGGTCCAGGTGCTTGCCCGCAGCCACCTTCTCGGTGAGCAGTCCCATCGCCAGGGCCTCGTCGGCATCGACGATCCGGCCGCTCAGGATCATGTCCATCGCCCGGCCCATGCCGACGACGCGCGGCAGACGCTGCGTGCCGCCGTCGATCAGCGGGACGCCCCAGCGGCGCTCAGGAAATCCCAGCTGGGCGGTCTCCGTGCCGATCCGGAGGTCGCACCAGAGCGCCAGCTCGAGGCCGCCGGCCAACGCGTATCCGGAGATCGCGGCGATCGTCGGCTTCGGCGAGGTGATCCGGGTGAAGCCGAGCGGTCCATGCGGACGAGGCTTCAGCCACTGCTCCGCGATCCCCCGGTCGTCCATCGCAGCCGCGACCGACTTCAGGTCGGCCCCGGCGCAGAAGGCGTCCTCGCCGGCGCCGGTGAGGATCAGGACCCTGGCGTCTTCGTCGCCCACGAACTCGCGGTAGGCCTCGAGCAGCTGGTCGGCGGTGTTGGGGTCGACCGCGTTGCGCCGCTCGGGCCGGTCGATGGTGAGCACCCCGGCGGCGCCTCGCCGCTCATAGGTGACCTCGGGCATGTCGGCAGCCTATTCCTAGCCCGGCGTGGGTACCGGCCACTGCCGCAGGAACGGCAGCGGATCGATCGGCTTGGTCTCGGCGCCGAGCGACGCCTTGCCGATCCGGACCTCGAAGTGGAGGTGAGGCCCCTCGCAGCTGCCGGTGCAGCCGAGCTGCCCGACGACCTGCCCGGCATGGACTTGCTGCCCGAGCTGCACCTTGGCGGGCTTCAGCATGTGCATGTAGACGAAGCTGCGATCGACATCCGGGCTGTAGATCGCCAGATAGTTCCCGCGGCCGCCGGAGTACGGCCCGCTCTCCTTGCCCCGGTCGACGACGACACCGTCATGGACGGCTACCTCCGGCGTCCCGACCTTGCCGAAGACGTCCTGGCCCTCATGCACATGCCCATACCGCTGATCACCGAAGCGAGCCTCGGCGTCACCGAAGTCGTGCGGGCCGAGGATCGGGAAGACGAACCCGCGGGACAAGCCCGCCGGCGTTCCGGGATCGATGCCGAAGGGATAGGCGCTGTTTGCGAGGCTCCCGGCTCCGGTGGTCTCGTCGAGGCCGGGGACCGGGAGGCCGAGCAGGGAACCCAGCCCGGCGCTGAGCCCGAGGACCACCGTCACCGCGAAGCCCGCCTTGGCCGTGGGCCAGAACAGACCTCGCCGTCGGGCCGCCACGCGCCTGCGGTTCTCGGCGGCGCGGGCACGCTTCTTGACCGGCCCCTTGACCGCGGGTTCGATGCGGGCGGCCGTGGCTTCAGCGCGAGCCGGCTTTTCCCTAGCGGGTCGCCGCGTTGGCCGCAGCGCTTCCCGCTCGCGGCGCAGC
>JBKPTM010000338.1:0-3296 GCA_046765935.1 Actinomycetota bacterium
GTGTCCAACGTGAAGAGGAAGCCTCGCCAGAGGGAGACTTCCTCGAACAGGGACCAGGCGACCGAGCCGGCGATCAGGATGGCGACGACGAGCGCGGCCAGTGCCGCCAGCCGTCTCAGGAAGGGCTCGAGCTCGGCGCGCTCCCGCCTACGCAGCGCCCGCGGCCTCCGCGATGGCGTTGTAGGCGGCGGCCGGGTCGCCGGCGCCGAACACGGCGGAGCCGGCGACGAAGAGCCCGGCTCCCGCGTCGGCGACGCTGCCGGCGGTGCCTGGGTCGATGCCGCCGTCGACCTCGATCGTCCCCTGGCCGACCAGCGAGCGCAGCCTTCTCACCTTGTCCGGCGAATCGGCGATGAACGGCTGTCCGCCCCAGCCGGGGTTGACGGTCATGCAGAGGAAGACGTCAGCGTCGTGGACCGACTCGCCGACCGCGCCGACCGGGGTGCCAGGGTTGATCGCGAGGCCGGCGAGGCAGCCCAGCTCGCGGATCGCGTTCAGCGTTCGGTTGATGTGCGGCGTGGCCTCGGCGTGGAAGGTGATCGAGTCCGCCCCGGCCTTGGCGAACTCCTCGATGTGGTCATCCGGGCGCTCGATCATCAGGTGGACGTCGATGGCGCCGCCCGCCTGGTGGACCTGGTCGGAGATCGCACTGGCGACCAGCGGCCCGATCGTGATCGGCGGGACGAAGTGGCCGTCCATCACATCGACGTGGATGATCCGGGCGCCGGCCGACATCACGTCCTCGATCTGAGCGCCGAGGCGGGAGAAGTCGGCGGAGAGGATCGACGGGGCGACGCGCCTGCTCGTGTAGAGCTCGCGCCGCGCGGTCGAAGCCTTATCCGTGGCGGCTTCCATGCAGTTGAGGTCAGATGCTCCGCAGCATCGAGTGGCCGCAGTGCTGGCACTTCATGTCCTCGGTGCGGCTCATCCGGCTGATCGTCTGGTGCTCGCCGCAGTTCGGGCACTGGGAGACCAGCTCGAAGCGGCGCAGGCAGTACACGCAGACGAAGCGCCCGGGCAGCTGGGCCGGCCTGAGCCAGGGCTCGCCGCAGCCCGGGCAGTTCGGGCGCCCGAGCGACCCCTCGGTTGCCTCCTCGGCCCCGGCCGTGCTTCCCAGGCCGCTTTCGATTCGTTCGGCCACGTGACGAGAGTAGCGAGCGGTTAGACGGCTTTCGTCGGGGCGGCGTGGCCGCGCAGGAAATCGGCCGCGCTCATCGGCTTCTTTCCGGGTGGCTGGACCTCGTAGAGGCCCAGCGCTCCGACAGACGTGCCGAGCAGGAACTCGGCGTCCCGGGCCTCGATCGAGCCCGGAGCCGGGCCGTCGGGCAGGGTCTCCGTCGCCCGCACCCCGAGCCTGCTGCCGTCCTCGAGCTCGAGGTAGGCGCCGACGTGGGGCGTGAGGGCGCGAACGGTTCGCTCGAGCTCCTCGGCGGGGCGGGACGGATCCAGGCGACGCTCCTCGGGCGAGATCTTCTCGGCGTAGGTGGCCTGGGAGTCGTCCTGCTCCGTGAACTCGAGGTCGCCTGCGGCGAACGCGTCGAGGGAGCGCAGCACGAGGTCGCCCGCCACCGCGGCCAGCCTCCGGGAGAGGGACGCGTAGTCGTCGCCGTCCTCGATCGCGACCTCCTCGGCCGCCGCAACCGGTCCCGAGTCGAGGCCGGCGGTGACGCGCATGATCGTGACGCCGGTCGTCCGGTCGCCTGCCATCAGGGCCCGCTCGATCGGTGCGGCGCCGCGCCAGCGGGGGATGAGCGAGGGATGGACGTTCAGCATCACGAACTCGCTGAGCAGCGGCTCCTTGATCAACTGGCCGAAGGCGCAGACGACGATTGCCTCCGGACCGGTGGCGCGGATGGCCGCGAGCGAGTCGTCCGAGTTGACGTCCGGGGTTTGGTGCAGCTGGATGGCCAGCTCGCGGGCCACCTCGGCCGCCCGCGGCGGCGCGAGCCTGCGGCCCCTCCCCCGGCGGCTGTCCGGCGGAGTCACCACCAGCGCCGGGCGGTGGGGACTGTCAGCCAGGCGGCGGAGGACGGTTGCCGCGAACTCGGAGGTGCCGAGGTAGGCGGTCCTCACTCCATCATGAATCGGGTCGCTGCTCAGCTTCGCTTTCGCCGCGCCCTCGCAAACCGTCTTCGTCCTCGGGCCGGTCGGGCGCGTAGGTGCCGCCCTCGCGCAGGGCACGCAGGGCGCCCTTGCGCTGCTCCTTCTCGGTGCGGTCGAGCATCAGCACGCCATCGAGATGGTCGACCTCGTGCTGGATCACGCGCGCCTCGAGGCCAGAGGCCTCGACGGTGAACGGTTCGCCCTTGACGTCGACGGCACGTGCCCTGACGAACAGCGGCCGCTCCACGTCGACGACCACGCCGGGAATGCTGAGACAGCCCTCCTCCGCGGTGGCCGCGTCCTCGGAGCGCCACTCGATCTCGGGGTTGACCATCACGGTCGGCTCGGCGTCCGAACCGACCTGGAAGACGAGCATCCGCCGCAGAGCCCCGAGCTGGGTGGCCGCCAGGCCGACGCCGATCGCGTCACGCATCAGGCCGATCATCCGCTCCGCTTCCTCGGCCAGCTGCTCGTCGAACTCGGTCACCGGCGAGGCGGCCGACTTGAGCACCGGATCGCCGAACTTGACGACCTGGGAGAGGGCGGCGTTGCGCCGCTCGAGTGCCTCCTGGTCGAGGCCCTCCGGCTCCTCGGCCTCGGTCGCGAGCTCGTCGTCGTCGAGAAGCTCGTCGTCGAGCGTCTCTGTCGCCTCGTCAGCCATCGCCTTCGAGTCTAGTCGCGCGCTACGGACGAACTTCGGGCTGTTGAGGGATGAACTTCGGCCATGAATGGCAGTCTCGGCACAACCCCGGCGATGAAGGGGCGCGAGCTCAGGCGTCTCGTAACAGCTCGACGCCGACGATGCTCGCCGTGCCCATTCTGCGTCGAATCGCGTCCGACAGTCGGACTCGAGCCGACACAGAAGCCGTTTTACGGCTCGCCGAGGTCCAGCGCGGGGCGATCAGTCGGGAGCAGCTCCTTCACTGCGGGCTGAGCGGAACGATGATCGCTCGTTGGATCGACGCTGGCCGCCTTCATCGTCTGCATGCCGCCGTCTATGCCCTCGGACACTCGGCGCTCTCCCTCGAGGGTCGTCTGGTCGCCGCCGTACTATACGGCGGCGATGACGCGGTGCTCAGCCACACGACGGCAGCCTGGGATTGGCAGCTGATCGACGCCCAGCCGGCGCGCATTCACGTCACGGTGCCGGGGCGCCGCTCTTCATTGCCCGGTGTTCGTGTCCACGGCCGGCG
>JBKPTM010000339.1:0-2922 GCA_046765935.1 Actinomycetota bacterium
GAGGAAGGCCGGGCCCTCGCCCCCCCAGCCCAGCTCGCGGCGTGCCGCATCGGCGGGGCGGGGCGAGAATGCGTCGAGGTCGACGCCGCAGTCGGCTACCTCGATCTTCGGCTCGGCGGCCGGAATCCGCTCGGTGAGGCGACCGGCGAGCCAGCGTGAGTTTGCGATCACCGCAGCGGAGTGGCGCAACACCCAGCTCGTGGCCGCCTTGACGCCGGGAATCCGGCCGAGGTTGGCGACGTCCTGCCCGTGAGCCATGACGACGAGCGGGACTCCGGCGGACCGCGCAGCCAACGCCCCGGCCGCCCCGGCCGGGAAGAGGAAGTGGGCGAAGACGACGTCTGGCTTGAAGTCCTTCGCGGCCGCTCGCGCCTTCCGTGCCAGCGTCGCATACTCGGTCGGAGAGCCGCCGCGGCGGCTGATCGAGGCGACCTCGACCTCGTGCCCGAGCGCCTCGAGCTCTCTCGTCAGCGGCACCAGGAAGCTGCCCAGATCCGGGTGCTCCCGGCTGGGCCACATCTGGGTGACTTCGAGAATCCTCACGCCGCTGACCCTATGCGCCGGTTGTACGCCTCCGCCGCCTCCCGGATGCCTTCGCCGCGGTCGGGCAGCAGGGCCTGCCGCGCGTGCAGCCAGTAACGGCGCGGGGAGTGGCCGGGCAGAACCACCGCGGCGAGCGCGCGGAGCAGATAGGGGAGGGCGAGAAGCGGCCGCATCAGGACCGCCTGAGCGGAGCCGAGGTGCTTGCGGAGATAGCGGTCGCGGCCTCGGTGGTACTCGACGATCCGGCGCTCCGCCCCGGCGGCGTCCTGAGCCATCTGGTCGTGGTGGATCGCCCGCGCCGAGGGCACGTAGAGGATCCGCCAGCCGGCGTCCCCGAGCCGCTTGCAGAAGTCGGTCTCGTCGGAGTAGACGAAGAAGTCCGGGTCGAAGCCGCCGACCTGGAGCGCGGCCACGCGCCTGACGAGCATCGCGCTCGACTGCACCCAGCCGACCGGCCTCGTCGCGTCGCCCGCGCTCTCCACCGTCAGGCGGCGATGGAGGAAGAGCGCGCCGGCCAGTGCGGTCTCGGCGCTCGGGAGTCGCCAGGCGCACGGCACCGGGCGCCCATCCGGCGAGAGCAGCTGCGCCCCGGCGGCCGCGGCCCGCCGATCGGAACGCAGCGCACCCACGAGAGCCGGTACGGAGCCGGCCTGGAGCTCGGAGTCCTCGTTGAGCAGCAGGCAGAACTCCCCCCGGGCCTCCTCGATCAGGCGGCTGTCGTTGGCCGCCTTCCCCTCGCGCCGCTCGAGGGCGATCAGCCGGATATCGCGATCCAGCGCCCGGACGGCGTCCGCGGAGCCGTCGTCCGAGGCGTTGTCGAGCACCAGCACCTCGTGATCGAGGCCGGGCGGCGCCGTGCGCTCGATCGCCTCCAGACAGGCGAGCAGGAAGTCGCGCCCGTTCGTGTTGACCACGCAGTAAGAGAGCAGCACGGCGAGAATGCTCGCCCATGCGCGTCCAGCTCGTCGATCCGGCGGCCTACACGCCACCGTACGACCACGCCATCGCGGGTGCGCTCGCCCGTGCCGGCGCCGAGGTCGAGCTGATCACCTGCCGCTTTCCCTACGGCCCGGTGCCGCGCGAGGAGGGCTATCGCGTGAATGAGTTCTTCTATCGCCGGGGCTCGCGCGACGGAATCGGCCCGCGCCGCCGGCGCGTGCTGCGCGCCGCCGAGCACGTGCCGGACATGCTCAGCTACCGGCGGGTGGCCGAGTCAGCCGACGTCGTCCACTACCAGTGGCTGCCGATTCCGGCGCTCGACCGCCGCCTGCTGGCGCCGAAGCGCCCGCGCGTCTACACGATGCACTGGCGGCTGCCGGAGACGGGGAGCCGGATCGCGCGGACGCTCACGCGCCTACTGGCCGAGATGGATGCGGTCGTCGTGCACACGGAGCACGGGGCGAGCCGTCTACAGGCCGACTTCGGCCTTGCCCAGGACAAGCTCCGCGTGATCCCGCACGGCGCCTTCGACTACCTGACCCGGCAGGGCGAGGAGGAGCCGCTTCCGAACGAGCTCCGTGATGTGGAGAAGCCCGTGATCCTCTCGTTCGGCCTCGTCCGGCCATACAAGGGGACGGACGTGCTGCTCGAGGCGTTCCGGCGAGTGGAGGACGCAGAGCTCTGGGTCGTCGGCATGCCCCGGATGCCGATGGACGAGCTCCACGAGCTCGCCCGGCGTGCACCCGGCACGGTCCGCTTCGTCGACCGCTTCGTCACCGACCCCGAGATCCCGGCCTTCATGCGGCGCGCCGACCTGGTCGTCCTGCCCTACCGGAACATCGAGCAGTCCGGAGTCCTCTACACCGCGCTCGCCTTCGGCCGGCCGCTGGTGCTGAGCTCGGTCGGCGGGTTCCCGGAGATCGCGGAGCAGGGGGCCGCGCGCCTGGTTCCTCCCGAGGACCCTGGTGCCCTGGCGGACACGCTGAGCGAGCTGCTCTCCGACGGCCCCGCCCGAGTCGCGCTCGCGGAGGCGGCGGCGAAGGCGGCGGGCACGACCTACTCGTGGGAGCGGATCGGAGATCAGACGCTGGCCCTCTATCGCGATCTGCTCGGCCCGCCGGGATGATCCCCAGCAGCCGATAATCCCCCGCCCATGGCGCTGGAAATCGTCTTCTGGGTCGCGGTCGGCCTGATCATCTACGCCCACCTCGGCTATCCGCTGCTCCTGCGGGCGCTCGTCGCCCTCTTCGGCGAGCGTGATTCGAGGACTCGTGAGATGGCGAAGCCGAGCGACGCACTCCCAAAGGTCACCCTGATCATCCCGGCGCACGACGAGGAGCGCGTCATCGAGCGGAAGATCGCCAACGCCCGGGCGCTCGATTACCCGCAGGAGCTGCTCGAGGTGATCGTGGCGTCCGACGGCTCGTCCGATCGGACGGC
>JBKPTM010000340.1:0-4733 GCA_046765935.1 Actinomycetota bacterium
GTCCAGCAGCCTCTTGGCCTGGACACGGCCGAACGGGCCCGAGTAGACCCCGAACGGCTGGGGGGACTTGGGGGCGGGTGGGTCCTGCGGCTTGGGCAGCGGGCGCGGGGGAGGGGTATCGGTCGGCGGGCTTTCGACCCACTCGACGACGGGCCGCACGAGGCCGTCGCCCGCGCCGTCATCCCAGCCGATTACATGCGGGTAGCGGGTTGGATCCGATGGCGGCGGGGGCGGGGCGGCCGGCGTCGCCGCCGGCGGCGTCGCCGCCGGCGATCGATGCTTCTTCTTCTTTTTCTTGTGCTTGCGCTTCCTGCTCGCCTGGGCGATCGCCATGCACGGTCCTCCTTGGCACTTGGAGTGCCTTCGGCAGGCGAGGGAGGCGACTTTAGGACCCCTACCCTGATGTCCAATGGCAGGCGCGGCCTACCTGTTCATCGCGTTCCTCTTCGGCGTCGCGACGGGGATCATCGGGCGCTCCAAGGGCAGCTCCTTCTTCCTCTGGTTCGTGATCGGCATGGTGATCCCGTTCTTCGGCCTGATCGCCGTGATCCTCTATCGCTCCGAGCACGAGGAGCCGGAGCGCCGCTGCCCGACCTGCAACAAGATCCTCAAGCTCCACGTCCAGGTCTGCCCCCGCTGCGGGACGGACCTCTACCTACCCGACCCCTCAGAGGTCCGGCCGGGGCCGGCGGATCGCGCTACCTGACTGAACCGCGCCCGGCTCGTCGAACCGGCGACAAGTATCTGGCGCCCTGCTAGCTTCAGTTCGAGGAGGGAATGCCGGGGAGACTCGGAACCAGTTGCAGGATTTGTCCTCGCGCGACGAGGTGGCTCGCGATGGTCTGCGCGCTCGGGACGACGGGCGCAGTGCTGGCGTGTTCACCGGCGCTCGGGGCGGTGATCAAACCCAACACGTTCACCGACGAGAACGGTGGAGGCGCCAACTGCTCGCTACGAGAGGCAGTGCTGGCGGCCAACAGCGATGCCGCCTTCGGAGGGTGTCCGGCGGGCAGCGGAGCCGACACGATCACCCTCGCCCGCGGGACGTACGCCCTCTCGATCCCGGTCGGCACCACCGGTGACGATGGCGATCTTGATGTCGCCGGCCCGCTGGCCATCAGACATGCGGGCGTCACGCCGGCCGTGATCGACGCAGGCGGGATCGACCGGGTGATCCAGGTGCTCGGCACCGGGAGCCTGACCGCATCTGGCTTCACGATCAGGAACGGCAGGACCGGTCAATCGGGAGCCGGAATTCGAAACGAGGGGGCGCTCAACCTCGCGGACGTGACCGTGGCCGCGAACATGACCACGGCCAGCTTCGGCGGTGGGATCTCGAATTCCGGCGTTGCGACCATGTCGCTCACCAACGTGACGGTGTCGGGCAATCGCTCCGAAAGCGACGGCGGTGGCATCGATCAGGGCGTCGGCGGGATGCTGAACCTGAACAACGTCACGATCACCGACAACCTGACCGACATCAGCGGAGACACCGGAGGTGGGGGAGGCATCTTCAACGCGGGAGGGACCATCAATCTCAGAAACACGATCATCGCCCGGAACCGCGACAACACCTCTGCTCCGATCGTCAAGTCACCCGATTGCGGTGGCGCCGCCCTCACCTCCCACCGCAACAATCTGATCGGTGACCCGTCCGGCTGCCACTTCGTCGCGGCGGGCGGGGATCTGACCAACGTCAACCCGCTGCTCCGGCCGCTCGCCAACAACGGCGGCTCAACCCTTACGCATGCACTGCTCGCCCGCAGCCCCGCGATCAACGCAGGCGGCGCCAGCGCGGCGCCATCGGACCAGCGGGGCGTTCATCGGAAGTCCCCGGACATCGGGGCCTACGAGTTCGCCACGTGCGGCGGGAAGGTCGTCAACCGTGTCGGCAGCTCCGGCAAGGACAAGCTGGCCGGAACGAAGAAGGCGGATGGGATCCTCGGCATGGGCGGAGCGGACATCCTCAAGGGGCGCTCTGGCAAGGACGGCTTGTGCGGTGGTCGCGGCAAGGACAGGCTGAAGGGTGACGGCGGCAAGGACACCTTGATCGGCGGCAAGGGCCGCGACGTCTGCAAGGGCGGTCCGGGGAAGGACGCCGAGAAGAGCTGCTGAGCTCTACCTGAGCCAGGTCCGGACGATCGCGTTCGCGAACCCGATGCCGTAGCGCATCACGGCCGGCTTCTTGGAGTGGCCGTGCGTGCGCTTGGCGACGGTCACCGGGACCTCCTTCGCCGGCACACCGCGCTTGATCGCCTCGATCAGGAACTCGGAGGTGTGGAACTGCTCCTGACGCAGGACGAGCTGGGGAAGGACGGTGGTGCGGACGGCGCGATAGCCGTTCGAGCAGTCGCTCACCTTGGTCCGGGTGATGAAGGAGACCAGCCTGTTGAAGAAGACGATTCCGAATTCGCGTGATCGCGAATTCGGGTCAGCGCTGCCCAACACACGTGAGCCGTGCGCGACGTCGACCTCATCGTCGAGCACCGGCTGCACCAGGCTGCTCATCTCGCTCGCCAGGTGCTGGCCGTCGGCGTCGAGCGTGACCACCACCAGCGCGCCCGACTCCGCCATCAGGCGGTATCCGGTGCGGAGCGCTGCTCCGCCACCACGGTTGATCACGTGCCTCGCGACCACGGCTCCAGCCTTCGCGGCCTCCTCGCTGGTGTCATCGCGGGAGCCGTCGTCGACGACCAGGACCGAGGTCGGCTCTCCGCAGACCTCGGACGGGATGCTCCGGACCACGTCACCGACGCTCTCGGCCTCGTTGTAGGCCGGAATGACGACGGCGATCTTGTCGCGGAATCGCTCCGGCAGCTTCGCCTCGCGGAACTCCTCCCAGGCCAGTCCCTCGAGCAGGGCGGAGAGCTGCTGGTTCATCCGAGCCGACTCGGTCAGCGCCCGGAGCACCAGGAAGAACAGGATCAGGATCGCGAAGACCGCGAGGCCGAGGATCCGGCCGCCGTTTCCCTGCTTGAAGGCAAACGCCGAGAGCAGGCCGTTGAGCAGCTCGGTTCCGGAGACGATCGCCAGCCCGATCCCACCGAAGATCGCCAGCAGAACGGCGCCGTTGGATAGCGAGCGCCGCCTCCAGATCGCGAACGCGATCAGCAGCACCGCCAGCACGAGCCCGAAGGCGCGGAGCGCGGTGAGCTCCTCCGGGAAGAGCGAGGCGATCATCGGGACGGTCAAAGCGGCGCCAGAATAGGCCCCGGGGGACCCCCTCGGCGGGCACGACGATGCGCCTGCCCGGGCTGTACCCTGCCGCGTTCACCATGCGCGTCCTCATCCTCGGGGGCGACGGCTATCTCGGCTGGCCGACGGCGATGCGCTTCTCCGCCGGTGGGCACGAGGTCTCCGTCGTCGACAACTTCTCGCGCCGGCGCTGGCACGAGCGGCACGGCACCGACTCGCTGACTCCGATCCGTACCCTCGAGGAGCGGGTCGCCGCCTGGCACGACGTGTCGGGCAAGGAGGTCCGCTCCTACATGGGAGCGATCGAGGACGCCGCCTTCTTGGAGGAGGTCATCCTCGAGACCAGGCCGGAGGCGGTCATCCACTACGGCGAGCAGCCCTCTGCGCCGTTCTCGATGGCAAACCGCGAACAGGCCGTCGAGACCCAGTACACGAACGTGATCGGAACGCTCAACCTGCTCTTCTTCCTCCGCGATCACGCCCCCGACTGCCATCTGGTCAAGCTCGGGACGATGGGCGAGTACGGCACGCCCAACATCGACATCGAGGAGGGGTTCATCGAGATCGAGCACAAGGGCCGCAAGGACACCCTGCCCTTCCCGAAGATGCCCGGCTCGCTCTACCACCTCTCCAAGGTCCACGACTCGCACAACATCCAGTTCGCCTGCCGGGTCTGGGGGCTGCGCTCGACCGACCTCAACCAGGGGGTCGTCTACGGCATCGAGACCGAGGAGACCGGCCGGGACGACCGACTGTGCACGCGCTTCGACTACGACGAGTGGTTCGGCACGGTCCTCAACCGGTTCTGCGTCCAGGCCGTGATCGGCCGCCCGCTGACCGTGTACGGCAAGGGAGGCCAGACCCGCGGCTTCCTCAACATCCGCGACACGCTGCAGTGCGTCGAGCTGGCGGTCAACAACCCGGCCGACGCCGGCGAGTACCGGGTCTTCAATCAGTTCACGGAGTCCTTCTCCGTCGCCGACCTCGCCGAGCTCGTGCAGCGCTCGGGCGCCGAGATCGGACTCGAGGTCGAGATCGAGCACCTCGAGAACCCGCGCGTCGAGGCCGAGGAGCACTACTACAACCCGGTCCACACCAAGCTGCTGGACCTGGGCCTCGAGCCGAGCCACCTCGGCGACGAGCTGGTCCGCTCGATGCTGACCACGATCCAGCGCCACCGCGACCGCGTGATCGAGTCGGCGATCGACCCGCGAACACAGTGGAAGCCGTCGCAGGAGCCGGCCGCGGCGAGCTGATCGCAGGTCCGATCGCACGGCAGATTCCCGTTCGCGCCCGGCTGAGGAGCTTGGCTACCATCGCCTGACCATGCGCGCTGCTGACGCTCTGATGGAGGCCCTCAAGGCCGAGGGCACGCAACACATCTTCGGCATACCGGGCGGGGCGAACCTGCCGATCTACGACGCCGTCCACGACGCCGAGATCACCCACATCCAGGCCCGCCACGAGCAGGGTGCGGGCCACATGGCCGAGGGCTACGCCAAGGCATCAGGCCGCGTCGGCGTCGCCTTTGCCACATC
>JBKPTM010000341.1:0-2737 GCA_046765935.1 Actinomycetota bacterium
CTTCTACGTCGGCGAGGAGCGGGTGACCGCCGATCTGGCGCCGCTCCTGCTCGCCGCGCCGAGCGGCGAGGTCGAGGCCTTCCTCGCCACCCAGCTCGTGGACGAGATGCGCCACGCGGTGTTCTTCGACCGCTGGGCCAGCGAGGTGATGGGACTCGAGTCCGGCAGTTTCCGCGCCCGGCTTGAAGAGATCGAGGATCGGATGTTGGGACCGTGGCGCTTCCTCTTCGACGACTCGCTGCACGAGATCGCGAATCGGATCAAGGACCGCCCCGACGACCTCGAGCTCTTCGTCGAGGGCATCGTCACGTACCACATGGTCACCGAGGGGGTGCTGGCGATGCCCGGCCAGCGGGTCATGATCGAGTACACCGCCGAGCACGACCTCTACCCGGGCTTCAACGAGGGCTTCCGCCTGGTGGAGCAGGACGAGCACCGCCACATCGCCTTCGGCGTCCGCTTCCTGAAGGACGTCTGCGACGAACGGCCCGAGATGAAGGGCGTGATCGTGCGGCGCCTCGAGGAGCTGCTTCCGAAGGCCGCCGAGGTCTTCTGCCCGCCGGAGGCCGATGACCCCTCCGACTTCGTGTCCTACGGCCACCACTCCTCGCAGATCTACGGCTTCGCCTACCAGGCGCTGAAGCGGCGGATGGCCGCGATCGGCATCGAGATTCCGCCGCCGGAGCGGCTCATGCCGGGGCCGGTCGACTTCGGCGGGCTCGCCGAGCGGCGGATGCTCGCCGCCGAGTCCGCGTCGTAGGGCGGTTCGTCACGCGGCGCCCTGCGCCTCCATCAGCACCGCGAAAGCCTCCTCCTCACCGCGATCGAAGAGGGCCTCGTACGCCTCGAGGGTCCGCTCGTCCGCGAGCCCTAGGCGACCGAGGGTCCCGCGAGCGAACTGCACCGGAGACTGCGGGCCGGCGGTGATCAGGTCGCCGGCGACGACCGCGCGCTCGTCCACATAGCGGTCCCCGCCGGCATACCCGGTCATGGCCAGGTACTCGGCGGAGGCGCTCGTGTGGTCGCGCTCGTCAAGGAGGCCGGCCCGGGCGAGCCCGGCCGTAGCTCCGCAGATCGCTGCCACTGGTACCCCGGCATCGAGAAATCTCCGGGCGGCAGCGGCAAAGGACTCCCCGCCTCCGGCGTCCCACATCTCTGACCCGGGCATGACGAGGAGATCGCTCTCGGCCGGGTCGAGGTCGGCGAGGATCGCATCAGGCTCGATGCGCATGCCGCCCATCGACGTGATCGGCTCGCGCGACTCTGCGACGGTCACCAGGTCGAAGCTCGTGCCGGTGAAGCGCCCGGTGTTCAACTCGGCGAGGAGGTGGCCGACCTCCATCTCGGCGGCCCCGTCGTACACGGTCACGTGCGCTGTCTTGGTCATGCGAGCACCTCCTGGGAGATTCCGTCCTATCCTTTCTGTACATCGTACAAAAACAAGGTAGCGCTCGACCCCCGGTGCCCGAAACAACCCAACCCGAACCAATGACCCGCAAGGTCGGACGACCGCCTCTCCTGACCCGTAGCCGCGTCCTCACAGTGGCTAGGAGGATCGGCGCCCGGCATGGGATCGATCGCCTCACCATGAGGAGGCTCGCCGAGGAGCTCGGGGTGATGCCGAACGCGCTGTACACCTACTTCCCGGACAAGGCCTCGATCCTGGACGCAGTGCTCGACGATCTGGTCGGTGAGGTCGAGCGGCCCCGCCAAGGCATTCAATGGCGAGCGGCGCTGGTCTCGCTGATGAGCTCGTACCGCCGGCTGCTACTCACCCAGCCCGGCTTGATCGCGCTGACCGTCTCGCGTCCGATGATCGGCCCGAACGCGCTGCGGCTGAGGGAGGACATGCTGACCCTGCTGAGGAAGGCAGCCATCAGCGATGCCGATGCGGTGAATGCGTTCTTCGGCCTGTTCGCGTATACGACCGGATTCGTTGCTTTCGAAACGGGCCGGATGCCGGGAAGGGCCGACGCCGAGCAACGCAGCAGGACGTACGAGATACACACGGCCCTGCCGGACGAGGATTTTCCGAGCACGCGGGCGCTCGCTCGGCGCCTGCGCAAGCGGCCCGGCGACGCCGAGTTCACGCGCGGGCTGCGGGCCCTGATCGCTGGTTTCGCTGGTTGATACGGGCCAGGTCCCATGCGAACATACGTTCGTGCCAGCGGCCGCATCGATCCTGCACGCCGACGCCGACGCATTCTTCGCCTCGGTGGAGCAGCGGGACGACCCGAGCCTCCGCGGCCGCCCGACGATCGTCGGCGCGGGAGTTGTCATGGCGGCGAGCTACGAGGCGCGCGCGTACGGGATCCACGGCGGGATGGGGGGAGGGCGGGCGCGCCGGCTCTGCCCACACGCCGCCGTGGTCTCGCCGCGCTTCGAGGCCTACACCGAGGCGAGCCGGGCGCTCTTCGACCTGTTCGAGGAGACGGCGCCGCTGGTCGAGGGAATGTCGCTGGAGGAGGCGTTTCTCGACGTGCGCGGGCTGGAGCGGATCTCCGGGACCCCGCGCCAGATCGCCGAGCGGCTGCGCCGCCAGGCACGGGAGCGGATCGGACTGGCCGTCACGGTCGGGGTTGCGAGGACCAAGGTGCTCGCGAAGATGGCCAGCCGCGCGGCCAAGCCCGATGGGCTGCTCGTGGTGGAGCCCGACCACGAGGAGGCGTTCCTCGTGCCCCTCCCGGTCGAAGCGCTCTGGGGAGTAGGGGACGTGACCGCTGACAAGCTCGGCGCC
>JBKPTM010000342.1:0-1952 GCA_046765935.1 Actinomycetota bacterium
CACGCCCGGCGAGCGGACGTCGTCCGCCTGCACGACCAGGTCGGCGGACGGATGCTCCGTCGGGTAGAGGTCCTGGATCTTCTCGTAGGTCTGAATCGTCGAGAAGCCCTTCGGGAACTCCTCCAGGCCCGTGGTCTTCACGTTCATGCCGAACGCGGGGATCGCGAGTGCGACCAGCGCGCCTCCGGCCACCAGGATCGCAATCGCCGGGCGCCGCATCACGGTCCGAACCACTGCGCTCCAAGCGCGCGACTCACCGGCCCGCCTCCGCCGACGGGAGATGAGGGGGATGCGCCCCTTCTCCATCCGATCACCGAGCAGAGACATGAGCGCCGGCAGGACGGTCAGCGAGCCCAGCAGAGCGACTGCTACCACCAGCAGCGTTCCGATCCCGAAGGACAGGAAGACACTGCTGCCGCCGAGTGCCATGCCGGCCATCGCCGCGATCACGGTCAGGCCGGAGACGAGCACCGCCCTCCCCGAGGTCGCCGCGGCGGCGTCGATCGCATCCCGCGGAGCAAGTCCGCGTGCCCGCTCCTCACGCTCGCGACGGAGGTAGAAGAGCGAGTAGTCGACACCGACCGCCATCCCGATCAGCAGGATCACCGAGCCGATCGCGTCGTCGACGGGGAAGATCTGGCTGGGGATCGAGACCAGCCCGATCGTCGCCATCACGGCCGAGAGCGCCAGGATCAGCGGAATTCCCGCCGCCACCAGCGCGCCGAAGGCCACCACCAGGATCAGCAGCGTGATCGGAATCGAGAGCGTCTCCGCCTTGGCGAAGTCGTCGTGGATCGAGTCCGAGAGCTGCTTGTCGGCGGTGCCGTCGCCGGCCACTCCGATCTGGAATCCGGGATTCGCCCGCTTCGCCTGATCGACCGCGGCGAAGGTCTTGCTCGCCGTGTCCTCGGCATCGTCCGGGTCGCCCTTCAGATCGGCGTTCACCAGAGCGGCGTGTCCGTCCCTCGAGGGCTGCGCGGGGTCGACCTTTGAGAACTGGCCGCTCGACTCGAGTTGGTGACGGACGCTGTCGATCGCAGATCTGAACTGCGGGCTGCTGGCGTCCTGGGTCTTGCTTTGAATCAGGACGCTCTCGCTCGCGGGGTCCTTGGGCCCCTGCTTGTCGATGGTCATCTCGGCGGCCTTCGACTCGCCGACGTTCGACTCGGCGTCCGTCAGGCTCCGCTGGCCGACCGCGCCGCCACCGACGAGCGCGACGACCACGAAGGCGAGCCAGAGCCCGATCGCCTTCTTGCGATTGGTCGCGCTCCAGTGCCCGGCTCGGGCGGCAATTCCCTTGATCTTTGACCTCGTGCTCGGCATTTCGTCCTCCTCTTTGTTCGATTTCCGAGTCGGACGCAGGGTCCCGCCGCTGCGGTCCCGTTCCAATGCGGTCTGCAGGCGTATCTGAGGTTCGGCTGGCCGCCCGAGAGGTGCGGTTACCCGTATGGGAATGGGGCGGCCGAAGCGCGACAATCGGCGGCGTGAGCAGGCGAATCCTGATCGTCGACGACCACCCGGGCTTCAGGGCGAGCGCGAGGAGGATGCTCGAAGCCGGTGGGTTCGAGGTCGTCGGCGAGGCCGAGGACGCGGCAACGGCGCGTGGCGCGGTGGGAGACCTGCGGCCCGACGCGGTTCTGCTCGACGTTCAGCTCCCGGACGGCGACGGCATCGCCCTGGCGTCCGAGCTGAGCGCCAACGGGAACGCGCCGGACATCGTCCTCTGCTCGAGCCGCGGCGCGGACGAGCTCGGGCCGGCGCTGCAGCGATCCGGCGCTCGGGGCTTCCTGACCAAGGACGAGCTCAGCCCGGCGGCGATCCGGGAGCTGCTCGGATGAGGCTCGGCAGATTGACTCCGCTGGAGCGGGCGCTGAGCGCGATCGCCCTGCTGGGGATCCTGATGGGGATCGCGCTCTTCGTCATCGTGGCGACCAGCAAGGTCCCGCCTGCAC
>JBKPTM010000343.1:0-5140 GCA_046765935.1 Actinomycetota bacterium
CTCCCGGGCGGCAACCCTCAGAAGTACGACGTCGCGACGATCTCCGCCGTCGGGCATCCGGCGTTCGCTGACCTCGGCGGTGGTGCCCTGAGCGTCGTCGCGCCGGCGACCGGGCTCTTCCGCTCGCTCGACGTCGGTCTCAACGAGTACCAGGGCGGCCAGGACTTCGCCATGGCCTGGAACTCGAACACCGGGCAGTCGCGGACGGGCTGGCCTCTCGTCGTCAACGATCTTCAGTTCCTGACCGGTCCCGCCGCGGCGGACATCGACGGACAGCCCGGCGACGAGGTCATCGGCGGGACCGCGTCATTCGACCTCTACGCGGCCAACAGCCTCGGGCTCCCGGTGAGCGGCTGGCCGAAGCTGACGGGCGACTGGACGGTCGCGGTCCCCACCATCGGCAGCTGGGGCACGATCGACACGGCCGGTGGTGTCCATAAGCGCGTGGTCGGCCTCACCCGTTCCGGTTACCTGTTCGCCTACGAGACCCCGGCCGGCCCCTGCACGAGCTCGAGCTGGCCGCGCTTCCATCACGACAACGCGAACTCAGGCGATTACAACCGCGACGCCGTCTCGCCCGGGAAGCCGATGAACGAATCGGTCTCTGACTCCTCCGGGCCGCGCGAGATCACCCTCGATCCACCCGGCGACGACCTTGTCTGCGGCACGGCGGGCAAGTACGAGGTCGTGACTTCGGACAACCCGATCGCCGACGCGGGCGACTTCGATGCGGCCCCGGCCCTCCAAGGTGCGGCGGCCCCGACCGCACCGGGCACGGCCCAGACCTTCCAGGTGCCTGCGGGCGCCCACCGCTACGTCGCGGTGAGGGCGGCCGACGAGCAGGGCAACGTCGGGCGGTTCGTCAGCTTCGACCTCGGCGCCGGCCCCATCGACGTCGACGGTGACGGCGTTCCGGATGCCTCCGACAACTGCCCGAACGTCCCGAACCCAGGCCAGGAGGACTCGAACGGCGACGGGGTCGGGGATGCGTGCACTCCGCCGCCTTCCTCCGGGAGTCCCGGCGCAAGCCCGGGCAAGCTGGCTCTGAAGGTGAAGGGCAAGGCGAGGGTCCACCGGCGCAGCTGCTTCACGGTCACCGCCACCGACGCGTCGGGCGCGCCCGTGCCCGGCGCGACCGTCCGGTTGGGTGGAAAGACCAAGATCACCGACGCGGCCGGCAACGCCCGCGTCTGCAAGCGCTTCAAGAAGCGCGGCAAGGTGAGGGTGAGCGTCGAGAAGCCGGGCTACGAGGGCGCCAGCCAGGCCATCAAGGTCCGCCGGCGCAAATAAAGCCCAGGGCCGGATTCGAACCGGCGACCCCGTCATTACGAGTGACGTGCTCTGGCCAACTGAGCTACCTGGGCGCGTCTGCTGACCGGCGATTGTAGGGTCCCGCCCGATGAACGATCAGCCGCTGCTCACCGAGCACCGCGACCGCGTCCTCCTGATCACCCTCAACCGCCCGGACGCTCGGAACGCCGTCAATCTCGCGATGGCCGAGGGGATGGCGGACGCGCTCGACGAGCTGGATTCGACGGACGATCTGAGCGTCGGCGTGATCGCCGGCGAGGGCAAGGGCTTCAGCTCGGGGATGGACCTGAAGGCGTTCGCGAGCGGCGAGCGGCCGTGGGCCCGCGACCGCGGCTTCGCCGGGATCGTCCAGAAGCCCGCCGAGAAGCCACTGATCGCGGCGATCGAGGGCTTCGCGGTCGCCGGCGGCCTCGAGATCGCCTTGGCCTGCGATCTGATCGTGGCGGCGAAGGGAGCGAAGCTCGGCATCCCCGAGGCGAAGCGTGGCCTGGTCGCCGCGGGAGGGGCGCTCCGCCAGCTGCCCCGCCGCCTCCCGGGGGCGATCGCGATGGAGCTCGCGCTGACCGGCGAGACGATCACGGCCGAGCGGGCAGCCGAGCTCGGCCTCGTCAACCGGCTCGCCGACCCGGGCAAGGCCCTCGAGGCCGCCCTGGAGCTCGCGGGCGAGGTGGCCGCCAACGCCCCGCTCGCGCTGCGCGCCTCGAAGACGGTCATGCGGGACCAGTGGTCCTGGGATGACGGGACCTTCTGGGCGAAGCAGGGCGAACTCGTCGCACCGGTCTTCGCCTCCGAGGACGCGATCGAGGGCGCGACCGCCTTCGCCGAGAAGCGCGACCCGAACTGGCGCGGGCGCTAGCCGCGCCCCTCCCGTCACACGTCCGTTTCCTTCAAGAACGCCCGCGCGCGCTCTGGTTGGCTCTCGGCAACGTCAAAGGAGAGCGCCATGAAGATCGAGTTCATCGCAAGCGTCGCCCTGATCACGGCCGACCCGCCGGGCAGCCGCGAGCTGTTCGTCGAGGAGCTCGGCCTGCCGCTGGACGGGGAGGGCGACTACATCTACAGCGGCGAGATCGAGGGCAGCAAGCACTTCGGCATCTGGCCGCTGAAGGAGGCGGCGCAGGCGTGCTTCGGGACCGACGAGTGGCCGGCGGACCGCACGATCCCGCAGGCCAGCGTCGAATTCGAGGTCGCGAGCCCCGAAGCTGTTCGTGAGGCGGCGGCGGAGCTCGAGGCGAGCGGCTACGAGCAGCTACATCCTCCCCGCGAGGAGCCCTGGGGTCAGTCGATCACGCGGTGGCTCAGTCGCGACGGCGCGATCTTGGGGATCTCATACGTGCCGTCGATGCACTAGGTCTCGGCGCCGACCGGCTCCGGGACGGCGCCGTTCGATGCGGCCTGCGCTGGCGAGACCCCCGCGACGGCATGGGCGCCGCCATCGACGTGGATCAGCTCCCCGCTGATCGCTTCCGACCAGTCCGAGAGCAGGAAGCAGACGGCCCGTGCGACCGGCGTCGGGTCGTCGGAGTCCCACCCCAGGGGTGCCACCTCGGGCCAGCTCCCGGAGAGGTCGTCGAAGCCGGGGATGCCGCCGGCGGCGGGTGAGGCGATCGGTCCGGCGGAGACCAGGTTCGCGCGGATCCCGCGCGGTCCGAGCTCGCGCGCCAGGTAGCGGTTGACCGCTTCGAGCGCCGCCTTCGAGACGCCCATCCAGTCGTACGCCGGCCAGGCGACCGAGGCGTCGAAGTCGAGGCCGACCACGCTGCCGCCCTCCTCCATGTGGGGTGCCAGGTGGCGAGCGAGCGCCTGGTAGGAGTAGGCGCTCGTCCGGAAGGCCTCGAGGGCACTCTCTGGTGGTGTCTCCAGGAACTTGCCGCCGATCGCATCCTGCGGCGCGAACGCGATCGCGTGCAGGACGCCGTCCAGGCCGCCCCAGCGGCGCCCGACCTCATCCGCCAGCCCGGCGAGGTCTTCCTCTGAGTTGACGTCCAGCTCGAGCACGTCCGGCGGCTGCGGCAGCCGAGCCGCGGCTCGCTCGGTCATCCGCCGCGTCCGGCCGAAGCCGGTCAGGAGCACCTCAGCTCCGGCGAGCTGTGCCTCGCGAGCCACCGCGAACGCGATGCTCTTCCGCGTCAGGACACCGGTGAGCAGCAGTCTCTTCCCGGCCAGCATCAGCCCAGCAACCTTCCGTTCTGAAGCGGCGAGAGCTCATCGTCGGCGGTAGAAGCGGCTGAGGGGCCAGACGCTGGGGCGTCATCCGCCGGCTGGCGCCGCCAGAGGACGACGATCTCCATGCGGGCCACCAGCTCATCGGACTGGTTGACGATCCGGACGTTCAGCGTCACCAGTCCCGTCTCGGCACCCAGCTCGCGCTTGTCGGTGAGCCGGGCACGGACGCGAATCGTGTCGCCGAGCCCCACCGGCCGCTTCAGCACGGCGCCGTCGATGGACCGCAGCGCGAGGACAACCCGAGGGTCGATGGGAAGCAGCCCGAGGGCGTAGGAGAAGACCAACATCCCGTGGGCGATCCGGCGCCCGAACGCGCTCTCTGCGGCCCATGCCGCGTCGGCGTGCTGCGGGTGCCAGTCGCCGGTCAGCGCGGCAAAGCTGACGACGTCGTACTCCGTCACCGTCCGTCCCGACGACTCCATCGAGTCCCCGATCTCGAGGTCGTCGAAGTAGGGCGGGGCCTCCCGCCAGAGCACTCCCTCACGCGTCGCCTCGATGGTCTCGATCGTCATGCCGTCCTCCTTCGTCCGTTTGCGCCGGCGAGCATCGAGAGCGCCCAGGTCAGTCGCTCTCTGGTCTCATCCGGCTCGATCACTTCGTCGACGTCGCCGGCGGCCGCGGCGACCTCGGCGCTCAGGTGGCGCTCGGCGTACTGCGACGCGAGCCGGTCGTGCTCGGCGTCCGGGTCGGACGAGCCCTGGATCTCGCGGCGGTTGATGATCCCGACCGCCTGTCGCGCGCCCAGCACGCCGATCTCGGCGCCCGGCCAGGCCATGACCAGGTCGGCGCCGAGCTCGCGCGAGTTCATCGTGATGAAGCCGCCGCCGTAGGCCTTGCGGAGGACCACCGTCACCTTCGGTACCCGCGCGGCGGAGAAGGCGTGCAGCAGGCCGGCGCCGTGGCGGATCACGCCGAGGCCCTCCTGCTTGGTCCCGGGCAGGAAGCCGGGGGTGTCGACGAGCACGACGAGCGGCAGCCCGAAGGCGTCGCAGCGGCGAATGAAGCCGGCGGCCTTCTCGGAGGCCGCGGCATCGATCACCCCGCCGAGATGGTGGGGCTGGTTCGCGACGACGCCAACCGGATGACCGTTCATCCGGGCCAGGGCCGTGACCATGTTCCGCGCCCAGCGAGGGGAGAGCTCGAGCATCGAGCTGCCGTCCGAGATCGAACGGACCACGTCGCGCACGTCGTAGACCTTGCGCGGGTCGGCCGGGACCGCCGCACCGGGATCACCAACGAGCGGCACCTCGGGCAGCGCCGGGTCCGGCGGCTGCGCCGAGCTCCGCGGCAAGTGCCCGAGCAGGTCACGGACCAGCTCGGCGGCGGCACGATCGTCGTCCGCGACCAGGTCACAGACGCCGTTCCGGGAGTGGATTCGCGCGCCGCCGAGCTCGTCCATCGTCACGCTCTCGCCCATCACCTCTTCGACCACGCTCGGGCCCGTCAGGAACAGGCGCGAGCCCTCGACCATCACCACGAAGTCGGTGAGCGCCGGGGAGTAGGCGCCGCCGCCGGCGGAGGTCCCCGTGATCACGCTGATCTGCGGCACTCGGCCAGACAGCGCGACGTGCTCGCGGAAGATCGCTCCATAGCCCCCGAGCGC
>JBKPTM010000344.1:0-3382 GCA_046765935.1 Actinomycetota bacterium
GAAGCAGGGCGTCCGTCGCGTAGGCGGTGCTGGGCCGGAGGTGGTGCGGCATGGGGCCGGGCACGCTACAGCGGGGTGCCGGATCCGGTTTCCGAGGGTAGGCTTACTCACGGTCGGTGCTCCCAGTGGGAACCAAGACGAAATCCGCAAAAGGCTTGACCTCAGGTCGAGGGTCAGCCTCGGGCGAGCACCTGACGAAGAAGGAGCTCAAGGACATCCTCGACGCGGTGCTTCGCGAGATCGACGTTGACCCGGACGACGGGCCGAGGTTGAGCGCGGCAGCCGCGCCGCTCAGGATCGAGTTCCCCGACGTGAAGCTGGTTCTCAACGTCTCGCGGGCCGACCGGGGGCGTCACTGCCTCACCTGGAACTTCTCCAGCCGTTCCGCAACCAAGCCGAAGCTCCGACTGAGCATGGAGTCCGCGGTCGCGAACCGAGTGTTCCAGGGCAGGGAGAATCCCGCGATCGCGATCGCACGCGGCCGGCTCCGGACCAGGGTCGAGGACGCCGGCGCAGCGCTGCGCTTCTTTCCCGCCGCCAAGCCACTCTTCTCCCGCTATCGCGAGCTCGTCTCGGAGAAGTACCCGCACCTCGCGCTTGACTAGGGGCGGGATTGACTTGGTCCCCGGGGGAGGCGTACTCTCGTCTCACTGGAAAAGCTCTTGGGCCGGAAGCGGGTCCGCGGTCCGCAGGTCCCCCGGCGACTGGGATCAGCGACAGGGCTCCGCGAGGCGTCTAGGCGCCGCTGGCCGACGAGGCGGGCCGAAAGCCCGCAGGCGACGGGGTCCTGGGGCCCCGTCGCTTTGTGGGGTTGGAGCCGGCCGATGACCCCCGCCGATCACGATCAGGGCAACGGCATCTCGCTCGCGGAGGCGAGCCGGCTGGCCGGGGTCTCGAGCTCGACCCTGAAGCGCTGGGCGGACGACGGCCTCGTTCCGGTGGAGAACGGCAGGTGGACGAGGGCGTCCGCGGCGCAGGCGCGAGTCATCGCCCGCATGCGGGAGCGCGGCTACTCGGTCGACGCGATCAAGGAGGCGGCGGAGGGCGGTCGGCTCGCGTTCGGCCGCGCCGAAGATCTCTTCCACGTCCCGGAGGGCGGCTACAGCCGCGAGCAGGCGGCGGAGCTGACGGGGCTCGAGCCCGAGTTGATCGAGCGGCTGATGACGCTCCTCGGGACGCCGATGAGCGCCGACGGGATGCTGAACGAGGAGGACCTCAGGGCGATGCGCCACTGCGCCAACGTCCTCTCCTCCGGCTTCCCCTTGGTGGCCTTCCTTCAGCTTGTCCGGGTCTACGCGCAGTCGATCCGCCGTGTCGCCGACGCGGAGGTCCGCCTCTTCCACCTCTACGTCCACGAGCCCCTGATCCAGGAGGAGGTGCCGCCGCTCGAGATCGCGGAGGAGATGGGTGAGCTGGCGGCGGACCTGCTGCCGGTCACCGGCCCCCTGATGGAGTACATGCACAACCGCTACCTGCGCTTCTACATCGAGCAGGACGTGGTCGGGCACATGGAGGCGGATATCGGCGGCGCCGGCCGCGGCCTCGCCAGGGTTTCGATGACCTTCTGCTTCGTCGACCTGACCGGGTTCACCAGATACACGGAGGAGGAGGGCGACGAGGAGGCCCTCGATCTGATCGAGCGCTTCATCGACACCGTGGAGGCGACCCTGCCGTCCGAGGCGACGATCGTGAAGACCATCGGCGACGAGGTGATGGTGGTCTCGCCGGAGTCGGCGTCCCTGACGGAATGGGCGGTCGGCTTCCTCGCCCTCTTCCAGGAGAGGCCGCAGCCGCGGGTCGGGATCCACCACGGCGCCGCCGTGTTCCGGGACGGCGACTACTTCGGCGGGGACGTCAACCTGGCCCACCGCGTCGTCTCCCGCGCGCTCGGCGGCGAGGTCCTCGTCACCCAGTCGCTGGTCGACGCGACCGAGGGGTCGGACTTCCTGCGCTTCGACGCGATCGGCGAGGTCGTCCTCAAGGGCTTCCCCGAGCCGATCTCGCTCTACATCGCGCGTCCGTCGATGGACTAGCGGTGGCGGTGGTGCGCCCGCGCCTTCCGGGCCTTGGCCTTGCGGGTCTTGGCCTTCCGGGCATTGCCCTTCGAGCGGTGGTGCTTCTTCGCGAACGAGCGGTAGCCGTACTCGCTTGAGACGGTGACGCCGGTCTGATCGGAGCCGTTCTCCGGCGTCCCGACGACTGCCGCGATTCCGATCTCCCGGAAGCGGCCGCGCAGAAGGTTCTCGCGGTGCGGCGGGCTATTCATCCACGAGGTGACGAGTGACTGGGGTGTGCTCAGCGGCCCGTTGCCCCAGACTAGGTTCTCGCCGACCTCCCACGACCGCGCGCCGTGCATGTAGCCGGTGGCCTCGATCCGGTCGACGAACGTGACGCCGGCCGGGGAGGTGTGCTCGAAGTAGCTCTGGCTGACCATCTCGGTCGAATGGCTGAGCGCGGCCTGACGGAGGTCCGCGTTCGGCTGTACGGGGGGAACGCCGTAGGCCTCGCGCTGCTCGTTGATCAAGCAGGCGATGGATCCCTCCATCGCGCTCTGGCTCAACCCCGTCACCGGGACGTCGGTGTTGGGACACGAGGACGCCGAGGCGGGCGAGCCCGCGACGAGCATGCATGCGGCGACCGTTGCGATCGCGCCGGCGATCCTGAGCGAGCGAGGCACACACTCCGAATCGAGCGCCGGCGGCCATGCTCAACGTCGCCCCTACATATTCAGCCGCGCGTCCTTTACCCCCGCGCGCCTGGGTTGGCCCTTTCGACGTTATGACTATTAGGTAGGGAGGGGGCCCGCCGACGCTGCCTCGCGTTCCTAGAATCGGCCGTATGGCGGCCGAGACGGCGCTCTCCGCCCTCGCCCGCGCGGTGCGGGAGAGCGGCCTGATCGCGGAGGGCTCTCGCGGGATCGTCATGGTCTCGGGCGGTGCCGACTCAGCGGCGACCGCTGCGGCGCTGGTCGAGGTGCTGGGGCCCGGCGCGGTCACCGCGCTCCATCTGAACTACGGCCTGCGATCCGACTCCGATGAGGATGAGGAGGTGGTACGCGAGCTCTGCGCGGGGCTCGGGATCGAGCTCGAGGTCGATCGCCCCTCGCTCGGGGAGGGGAACGTCCAGGCGGAGGCGAGGGATGCCCGGTACGCGGCGGCCGAGCGGCTGCGACAGAGCCGGGACGCGGATTGGATCGCGACCGGCCACACCCGCACCGATCTGGCGGAGACGGTCCTCTACCGGCTCGCGACCTCTCCCGGCCGTCGCGCCCTGCTCGGCCTGCGCCCCCGGCGCGGGGCCGTGGTGCGGCCGCTGCTCGCGCTCGGGGGCGATGAGGTGCGGCGGCTGGCCGAGGGGGCGGCTCTGCCCTTCCGGGACGACC
>JBKPTM010000345.1:0-4241 GCA_046765935.1 Actinomycetota bacterium
CTCCTGGACGGCATGCCGGCCGGCTACGCCGCGGAGGATGGGGCGGCCTTGCGCTTCGTCGGAGACGAGCTCGTCGAGGTCGTCGCCTCCCGCCCGAAGGCCCGGGCGTACAAGCTGGAACGGCGAGGGAGTCAGATCCTCGAGACGAGGCTGGCCACGCGGTACCTGGGGGCCGAGGCTCCCGCGACGGTGATCCCGCTGGTTCGCCGGGCAGCGGCTTAGGGCACGAGATATGCGAGGGCGCCCCGCAGGCGAAGCCGAGGAGCGACCCGTTTAATGCGGGTTCGCCGCATCCTCGCCCTGGGCGGTCACGACTTCGACCGCCGGGTCGGCAACGACGCGATCTGCGACCTGATCGTCGAGCTCGCGGACTCACCAAGGCCGCGGATCTGCCTGCTGCCGACCGCGAGCGGCGACCCCGAGGATCAGATCGCGCGCTTCCGGCGGTCCTTCGCCGAGCGCGACTGCATCCCCGAGGTGATCTCGCTCTTCCGGCTCGGGGAGAACCCGGTCGACCTGCGCGAGGAGCTGCTCGCGCAGGACGTGATCTACGCGGGCGGCGGGAGCATGCTGAACCTGGTCGCGATCTGGCGCGCCCACGGACTCGACGAGATCCTGCGGGAGTGCTGGCGCGAGGGGATCCTGATCTGCGGGCAGAGTGCCGGCGCGATGATCTGGTTCGAGGGAGGCATCACGAGCTCGCAGGGGGAGCCGGCGGTCGCCGCTGGGCTCGGCCTGTTGCCCGGTAGCGCGTGCGTCCACTACCTGACCGAACCGGTGCGCCGCCGCCGCTTCCTGCGCGCGATCGCCACCGGCGAGCTCGAGCCGGGACTCGGACTGGAGGACCAGACGGGGGCGCTGTTCGAGGACACCGAGCTGGTCGAGACGATCAGCGCCCGTGACGGCGCCGAGGTGTGGGAGGCGACCCTCGACGGCGGTCGGGTGATCGAGACCGAGCTTCACTCGCGGCGCCTGGAGGACAGCCGACAGCCGATCAACGGCATGCGCGCCGAGGTCCTGGAGCTGCGTCAGACCCTTGCGTCGCGCGCCGCCAAGCGACGCGCCGGGCACCGCCGACCGGGGCGGTTCTAGAGCGCGCCTCCCGAGAGCGCCTCTTCCACATTCAGGCTCCGCCTTCGGCGGAGATGCCGCGCGGCGAACACCAGGGGCGAGAGCAGCAGCCGCTGCAAACCGACTGTCATGAACGGCCCGTGGGCCTCCTGGTCATAGGTGCGGGCCAGCAGGGCGAAGTCGAGCAGGTTGCGGGGCATCCCGCGACGCGACATCCGCCCGGCTCGCGCCAATGCGATCACGTCCGCGAACATCTCCTCCATCGCGAGGGCCGGTCGGACCTCGACCCGCACCCGTACCTCCTCGTCGCCGGCGTTGGCGAAGCCGTGCGTCACTCCGGGCTCGACCTCCAGGACCTCGCCGGGCCTCGCCTCGACGTGGCGCAGGCCAACCCGGAAGAGCATCCGGCCCGAGACGACCTCGAATCGCTCGGTCTGGATCGGGTGGACGTGCGGAACCGGGACGGCTCCGCCGGGCTTGAGCGCCAGTTCGAACGCCAGCAGCTCGCCGTTGGTGCTGGCCGCCGTGTCGGTGAAGGTGAAGCGTTCACCGGTGATCGGATTCTCGAGTGTGTCGCCAGGTCGGATCATTGTGGGCTCCTTGGTCGGCTTGATTACCTGGCGTCCACTCTGCCGACAGGACGTCGGACTGTCTATGACTCAACAGCGGAGATTCATGCTCATGCGTCCAATCAGACTGGACATCCGCTGAGGCGCCCTGGATACTGGCCCGGATGGATCTGATTCGTCCTCACCCCGCCTCCGACCCGCTCGGGGACGCCCTGCACTTCCTCAGGATGAGCGGAGCGTTCTACTGCCGGTCAGAGCTCACCGAACCGTGGGGTCTTACTCTTCCGGCCCTACCGGGCTACCTCTGGTTCCACGTCGTCACCAGCGGATCGATGTGGCTCGAGCTGCCGGACGGCGAGCCGGACCGGCTCGAGCGGGGCGAGATGGCGCTCGTGACCCACGGCAACGGACATGTCCTCCGCGGCGAGCCCGGCGCTCCTGCGCCCGGGATCCTGGATCTGGAGCGGGAGGAGGTCTCCAATCGCTACGAGATCCTCCGCCACGGCGGCGGTGGGCGTTTGACGAGGCTGGTCTGCGGAGCGGTGCGCTTCGATCACCCCGCTGCCCGCAACCTGGTGGGCGCACTTCCCGACGTGATCCGAATCGAGGCCGAAGAGGCCGAACGCGACGGCATGCGGGGGACCCTGGCGGTGATGGCGTCGGAGACCAGGGACCTGCGCGCCGGCGGCGAGGCCGTGATCACGAGGATCTCCGATGTGCTGGTGATCCAGGCGATCCGCTCCTGGATCGAGGCGGATCCAACCGCCCAGTCAGGCTGGCTCGGGGCTCTGCGGGATCCTCAGATCGGGCGTGCCCTCTCGCTCATCCATGGCGACCCGGCCCGGCCGTGGACCGTCGCATCGCTCGCGGACGAGCTGGCGATGTCTCGCTCGAGCTTCGCCGCGCGCTTCACCGAGCTGGTGGGTGAGCCCGCCATGCAGTACGTGACCCGCTGGCGGATGCAGGTCGCTACGAGCTCCCTGCAGGAGGAGGGCGCGACGGTTGCGGAGCTGGCCGACGGGCTCGGCTACCGCTCGGAGGCTGCCTTCGCGCGGGCGTTCAAGCGAGTCGTGGGTGTCGCCCCCGGGGCGATCAAGCGAACCCAGGACACCTCGCCGGCGGACCTGGCGGCCGAGATCGCCTAGAGGGCGCCGCCGGCTGGGGGTGGCATCGAGGGGTCGTCGCCCTCGTCGCCGATCTGCTCCCGCGCCAGGAAATCCTCGATCAGCAGAGGGCTGTCCTCCGCGCGCTCGCAGACGTTGAGCAGGTCGGTCATCGAGGAGACCTCCTCCACCTGCTCCTTGACGAACCAGGAGAGGAACTGCTCGGCCCGGTAGTCGCCCTGCTCACGGGCGAGCTTGAAGAGGGCGAAGATCTCGTCCGAGACCCGCTTCTCCTGCTCGAGGGCCATACGGACGGGCCCGGCGACGTCGTCGTAGGTGGTCTGCTGCGACTTGATGTCGGGGATCCGGACCTCCTCGTCGGTGTCGAGCAGGTACTGGACCATGATCATCGCGTGGTTCCGCTCCTCGACCGCCTGGCGGTAGAAGAAGGCGGCCAGGCGAGGGAGGGTCTCCGCGTCGTAGTAGACCGCCGCGCCCACGTATTGCTGGGAGGCGGCGAACTCGTTCGAGATCTGCTCGTTCAGTGCGTCGGCGAAGCTCTGATCAGCCATGGCTCTGCAGACTATTCACCCCAACGGAAACCCGTGGGAGTGGGCTCGGGCTGGAGTGGGCTGGCCGGGAGCCCGGGCTCGGTTCCGGCGGTGTTGTAGCCCGACGGGGCCACGTCATTGGGCGTGTCCGGGTGAAAGAGCGAGGCGAGGTACTGGATGTGGCCGCGTCCGGGGCCGAGCTCCCACTGGCCGCCGCCATAGGCGCCGATGCCGTTCTCGTCGCAGTAGTCGTAGGCCGCGAAGAGCTCGTGCAGCGGCCCGAAGCGCGACGGCTTGATGTTCACCATCTTCGGAGGCCAGGGCTGTGACTGGATGTCGGCGACCGAGTGGATCACCGCGTCCCAGGTGACGCGGTCGGCGACCGGATCGAGGATCGGCTTGGTCTCGTCGTTCACGTCCGGGTCCTCGAGCCAGGCGTCCGGGAACGCGTCGATCAGCTTCTGGTAGAGCGCCGGGTCGGTGTCGACGTCGACGGGCGTGCCCTTGTACTGGCCCTTGAGGTCGAGCGAGTCGACCGCGCCGGTCTCGACCAGCTGCCCGATCAGCTCGTCGGACCAGTCGTTGGTCGGGTCGAGCTTGAAGCGCAGCGTCGGGTAGACCTCGAGCCGCTTGCGGACGGGCTCGATAGTGGAGACCTCGTCGGAGCCGGGCGGTGTCAGCCTCATCGAGACGACGAAGTTGACGGGGCGCGGCTCTCGCCCCACCACCTCGTGCAGGGACTTGCCAGCCTGGCGCAGCGCCAGGTCGAGTGCGGCGCTCTCGAACGCCCAGCGCCGGTAGTTGTCCGAGACCTCGCGCTCGGGCGGGCTCGGGAACAGGTCCAGACTCTCGAGGAGATCGGAGAACGACGCGATCGTGTGCTCGCCGGCGAGGTCGAGGACCGGTCCCGCGTCGCGCAGGGCGACATGGTCGAGGGCGTCGTAGAC
>JBKPTM010000346.1:0-2621 GCA_046765935.1 Actinomycetota bacterium
CACCCTCTCTGCCATCTACCTCGGCGGCGCCGTCGCCGAAGGTCACTAATCAAAGGAGCGCTGATTCATGGTTGACGTGTTGGTTCCGATCGCCCAGGCTTCCTCGGGCGTCACTGACACCGGGATCTCCGACGCCGGCAAAGCCATCGCGCTGGGCGTCGGCGCTGGTCTCGGCTCGATCGGGGCAGGCATCGGCATCGGCTTCATCTTCGGTAAGGAGATCGAGTCCGTCGCCCGCCAGCCCGAGATGAAGGACGACCTCCAGCAGATCCGGTGGCTGGGCTTCGCGCTGACCGAGGCGGTCGCCTTCTACACGTTCATCTTCGGTCTGATCGCCTTCTTCCTCTAGGCCGGCAGTGGATCTCGTCAGTCAGATAACGACGTTCCCACTGGCGGCGGAGGGGGACTCCGGCGGCAGCTTCCTGGTCAGCCCGAACCTGGGGCTGATGATCTGGACCCTGCTCGTCTTCGGGATCACGATGTACGTGCTCAGCAAGGTCGCCTTCCCGCGGATCCAGGAGGCGCTCGACAAGCGCGCCAACCTGATCCGCGACTCGATCGACGAGGCGGAGAAGACGCGTCAGGAGGCCGACCAGATCCTCGCCGAGTACCGCGGCCGCCTGAAGGAGGCGCGCGAGCAGGCGGACGACATCGTCGCCCGCGCCCGCAAGACGGCCGAGACGACCACCGCCGAGGCGGCCGACCAGGGACGCGAGAAGCGAGAGGAGCTGCTCGCCGCGGCCCGCCGCGACATCGAGGCGGAGACGCGGCGCTCGCTGGAGCGCATCCGCAAGGAGGTCGCGGACCTGACGGTCCTGACCACCGAGAAGGTGACCCGCAAGTCGCTCGACGCGGACGACCAGAAGCGGCTGATCGACGAGGCCCTTGCCGAGGTCGACTTCTCCACCCTGAGCGGCGACGGCGAGGTCACTGAGGGGGCCGCCAGCTAGCGATGGAGGAAATCGCCCGCGTGTACGCGACCGCGCTCTTCGCGGCCGCCAAGGACCGTGGCAAGCTCGACGCGATCCGCGATCAGCTCGCCCAGTTCGTCGAGGCCCTGGAGGGCTCGAAGGAGCTGCGGCTCTACCTCTTCAGCCCCTACTTCTCCTCAGCGGAGAAGATCGAGGGCCTGAAGAGGGCGGTCACGGACGCGGAGCCCGAATTCCTCAACTTCCTCGAGCTCCTGCTCGAGAAGGGCCGGATGCCGGTGATCTTCCGGATGCGCCGCCAGTACGACGCGCTCTGGGACAAGGAGAACAAGCGACTCGGCGTGACCGTGACGAGCGCGGTCGAGCTCGATCCAGAGATCGCAAAGCGGATCGGCAAGGAGATCGAGGAGCAGACCGGCAACACGGTCGAGCTCGAGAGCCGCGTCGACCCGGAGATCCTCGGCGGGCTGGTGCTGCAGGTGGGCAACATGGTCTTGGACACGAGCATCCGCAACAGGCTCGAGAAACTGCGAAAGAGCGTCGCTGCCGCGGCGTAATCCAAAGGAGTGACGTAGACAGATGGAGATCAAGCCGGACGAGATCGCAAGCATCCTTCGGGAGCGAATCGAGGGCCTGGACGTCGAATCCGCCGACCTCTCGGAGGTCGGCACGGTGCTCGAGATCGGCGACGGGATCGCCCGCATCCACGGGGTCGACAACTGCCAGTCGCTCGAGATGCTCGAGCTGCCCCACGACGTGGTCGGGCTGGCGCTCAACCTCGAAGAGGACAACGTCGGCGCCGTGCTCTTCGGCGATTGGGACAAGGTCTCCGAGGACGACACGGTGAAGCGCACCGGCAAGCTGCTCGAGATCCCGGTCGGCGACGAGCTGCTCGGCCGCCTGGTCGATCCGCTCGGCCGCCCGCTCGACGACAAGGGCGACATCAACACCACCGAGACCCGCTCGGCGGAGCACAAGGCCCCTGGCGTCGTCCACCGCCAGCCGGTGGTCGAGCCGATGCAGACCGGCCTCAAGGCGATCGACTCGATGATCCCGATCGGCCGCGGCCAGCGCGAGCTGATCATCGGCGACCGCCAGACCGGGAAGACCGCGATCGCGATCGACACGATCATCAACAACCGCGACTCCGACCTCGTCTGCATCTACGTGGCGATCGGCCAGCGTATGTCGACCGTCGTCCAGGTCATGGAGACCCTGGAGGAGAACGGCGCGATGGACAACACGATCATCGTCGCCGCCCCCGCCGACGAGGCCGCGCCGATCAAGTACATGGCCCCGTACGCGGGCTGCGCGATGGGCGAGTACTTCCTCTACCAGGGCAAACACGCGCTCTGCATCTACGACGACCTCTCCAAGCACGCGGCCGCCTACCGGCAGATGTCGCTGCTCCTGAGGCGCCCGCCGGGCCGCGAGGCCTACCCGGGCGACGTCTTCTACCTGCACTCCAGGCTGCTGGAGCGGGCGGTGAAGCTCTCCGACGAGCAGGGCGGGGGCTCGCTGACCGCGCTCCCCGTGATCGAGACGCAGGCCGGCGACATCTCGGCCTACATCCCGACGAACGTCATTTCGATCACCGACGGGCAGATCTTCCTCGAGACCGACCTCTTCTACTCGGGGGTCCGTCCGGCTATCAACGTCGGCACCTCGGTGTCCCGAGTCGGAGGCAACGCC
>JBKPTM010000347.1:0-1910 GCA_046765935.1 Actinomycetota bacterium
GCCCCGATCTCGGCCTCGGCTCCGTGACCGAAGCGCGGTCTGGGCCGCGGCAGCTCCGCACCCAGCTGCGACAGGGCGAGAAGGGCCCCGGTCCAGGCGAAGGACCCGAGCGCCACGAGCACGCGGGCGGAGCGGAGCAGGCGCAGCTCGCGGACCAGATAGGGCAGGCAGTTGTCCCGCTCCTCGGTTGTCGGCCGGTTCTGCGGCGGCGGACAGCGATTGACCGCCGTGATGTACGCGCCGCGCAGCCGCAGCCCGTCGTCAACGCTGACCGAGGTCGGCTGGTTGGCGAGGCCGGCCCGGTGGAGCGCCGCAAACAGCCAATCGCCGGATCGGTCCCCGGTGAAGATCCGGCCCGTCCGATTGCCGCCGTGGGCGGCCGGCGCGAGGCCCACGATCACGATCCGTGCCCTCGGATCCCCGAACCCCGGCAGCGGGCGGGCCCAGTACCTCTCGCCCCGATAGCGGCGTGGCGGATCGGCTGCGCTGCGCTCGCGCCATTCGACCAGGCGTGGGCAGAGGGTGCAGCTCGTGATCTCGCCGGCGAGGGCGGCAAGCGAATCGGCCATCGGTCCGTGCGTAAGAATGCCTGCCCAGATGGCCCGCGCGGTAGATCGGGGATCACCCCGCGCCTCTGCTCGCGCGTCCGCGCCGGCTCCGCCGAAGGCGTCGATCCTCTTCCTGCACGTCCAGAAGACCGGCGGCGCGACGCTCACGGGGGTCCTCGCGAACCGCTTCGCCGCGAGCGACTGCCTCGAGCTCTACACCGGCCCGACACCCGACCTCAGCGAGCTCGACCGGCTTCGCTACGTGAGCGGGCACGTGGACGTCTCATTCATCGATCGGTTTCCCCGGCCGCCCTTCGTGATCGTCGTGCTCCGCGACCCGATCGACCGCGCGCTCTCCGCCTACGCATATACGCGCTCCTTCCCGCTCGATTACCAGGTGCCTTCGGTCCCGCGGATCAACCCGAGCCCGGAGGCCGACCGCATCGGGCAGGAATGGTGGCGACTGGCGCGCGAGTGCGAGCTCGACGACCTGATCTCCCGCGCCCCGGAGGTCGCCCGGGAGTTCCTGGGAAACAGGCAGGCGCGCGCTCTCGCCGCCAAGCCGGCGGGCGAGGAGACGCTGTCCGAGGCGCTGGAGGGGCTCGAGCGCTGCGACTTGGTCGGGCTGACCGAGCGCCTCGACGAGTCCGTCGACTGGCTCACCCGTCGTCTCGGGTGGCAGGATCTGCGGCCCCTCCCGAGGACGAACGTGACGGGTCCGCGGCTCCGGCGCGATCAGCTTCCCGCCGCCACCCTGGAGACCCTCGCCAAGTTCACCGAGATCGACCGCGAGCTCCACCGCCGAGGCGTGGAGCGCTTCGAGCGTCAGCTCACCGAGTGGGAGGCGCTCCGGGACCCGCGCGATCCGACTGCAGCAATCCCGGACGCGTCGCCGGTGAGCGACCTGCGCTTCGACCAGGCAGTTCCGGGAGCCGGCTGGCTGAATCGCGAGCGGGCCGAGGACGGCACTGCCTTCTGCTGGATCGGAAGCACGCGCCGCGCCTGGGTGGACGTGTCCGCCCCACGGCGGCCGAGCGTCGTCAGCATCGAGATCCCCCACCTGGTCGATCCGGAAATCCTGGACGGACTCCGAATCAGCATCGACGGCGGGGTCGTCCCCCACACGATCGCCGAGACCGACGGCATACCCGTTGCCGCCGCTCGCCTCCCGCGGCGCTTGCTCGGGGGGCGCAGGCGCCGGCTCTCGATCGAGGTCGAGCGCAGCGTGAATCCGCGAGAGGTGAACCCTCGGAGCTTCGACAACCGTGAGCTCGCGCTGGCGGTCCGGAGGGTGTCCGTCCGCCCCTCCTGAGTCACTCGTCCACCTGCTTCGGGGCAGGCGGGCTCCCGCATATACTCGCC
>JBKPTM010000348.1:0-4973 GCA_046765935.1 Actinomycetota bacterium
GCAGGGATCCTGTTCGCCGAGCTGGTGCTCAACTCCGACGCGGGGCACGCACACCTGATCTTCGAGACGGCGGCGTTCGTGATCCTGGTCTCGATCGTGGCCCACGGGCTCACCGATACTCTGGGCGCGAACTGGATTGAAGGTCGGCTTCGCAGTCAGACCGCGGCCACAAGCGGCCGGTCCACATAACCGCTCGGGGCTTCGCCCTCGCTCCTAGTCGTCCGGCCTGGTGGCCGCTAGGACTTTCTTCTTCTCCTCACGGAACTCCGTCGCCGTCAGGACGCCCTTCTCCTTGAGCTCGCCGAGGCGCGCGAGCCGGTCGAGCTTGGCGTCGTCGGGATGCCGATCCTCGTCGGTCAGACCCCGGACGGCGGACCCGATCCGGCGGCCGGCCTCCGCGCTCGCGCGGCGCGCGCGCTCCCGCATCGCCGCCATCCAGTCGCCGCGCTTCGCACCGGGGAACTCGCGCTCGGTCTTGCGGTGGAGGGCCTCGAGACCCACTCCCGCCAGCGCGATCAGCAGGAGCGTGAGGGCCAGCTGGCGCGTCCCATCCGGCGGCCAGACGATCAGAGCGAGGAGGGCGACGGCCGCGAAGACGGACCAGACGAGCCCCTGGCGGTCACGCAGCGTCGGCGCCAGGGCTTGCCGGATGCTGACCGCGGCGTTCGCCGGCGAGGCGAGGAACGCCCCGATCACGAAGAGGACGCCGTAGATGATCACGCTCGAGGCGATGCTGTGGAGCAGGGCGGTGCTGATGTCCCAGGCGTGTTCGGCCGGCGCCCGCGCGCTCTCCGTCTGGGCGAGCGAGTCGACGACCAGGCCCTTGGCGGCGCTGCGGACCGCGATCGCGGCCAGCCCGGCCGCGATCAGGCCGAGGCCGTACCCCAGGATCGCGATCCACCGCCGCCCTCTCGCCAGCCAGATCGCGACCCCGAAGAGCGCCAGGCTGCCAAGTGAGAAGAGCCAGGCGAGCCCCTGGATCAGCTTGGTGACCGTCTGGGCGGTGTCGAGCTGTTGCGAGTCGGCGACCTCGAGCTGTCCCACATCCGGGGGCAGCTTCTCGTTGAGCTGCTTCTTCACCCCGATCCGGTCGGCCAGCTGGAGGACGAGGGGCCGGAGGTTGAGGACGACCCGCCCCCGCTGGCTCGAGACGACCTCGTTCTTCCCCTTCAGGATCGAGACCAGCTGGGTGTGCGCGATCCGGTTCGCGTTCTTCCAGGCCTGCTGGATCCGGGGGGACTGGAGGGCCTGCTGCCCCGCCCGGGTGGCGAGCTGGCGCAGCCCGGCCGCAGCCGGCGCCGAGAGCTGCTGGAGGTCATGCGGCAGGCGCTTCTTGACGAGCGCGTTGACATCGACGTTGGCGTAGAGCTGGTCGACGGCGTAGGTGGCAAGGGCATCGGAGATCACCCTGTCCTCGAGCAGCTTGCCGCTGGTGTCGACCCACTCGTCGGTGTCGAGCACCTGTCGGTCGACCCACCCCGTGAAGATCGCGAGGAAGGCGAGGAACGAGGCGAGCGATACGAGGATGCGGACCGTGATCCGGTGCCGCGTCTCCGGCGGATCCACCGAGGCCATGCCCCGCTGACCCTACGGCGCCCTCCGGCGGATCAGGCGGCGCCGGCGGCGGCGGGCTGCTGCGCGAGTCTCTCCTCGACCCACGCGGTCGAGGCGATGTGCTTCTTCATGCCGAGCTGCTTGGGCTCGAAGCCGAGGGCGAGGCCCACGAGCTGGGGAAGGTGCAGGACCGCGAGGCCGAGGTCGCGGTTGACCACCTTGGCGGCCTCGGGCTGCTGCATGTCGAGGTTGAGGTGGCAGAGCGGGCAGGGGGTGACCAGGCAGTCGGCGTCGGCGTCGATCGCGTCACCGATGTGGGTGCCGGCCTGCCGCAGCGAGACGTCCCGGGCCATGGTGATGATGGGGAACCCGCAGCACTTGCGGGCGCCGTCGTACTGGACGACCTGGCCGCCGAGCGCCTCGATCAGCTGATCGAGATAGAGGTCGCGCTCGGGGTGCTCCTCGTAGCCGAGCCGGTGCTTGGGCCGGAGGATGTAGCAGCCGTAGAACGGTCCGACCCGGAGGCCGGTGAGCGGCTTGGTCACCTGTTCCCGCAGCCGGTCGAGACCGTAGTCCTCGACCAGCACCCAGAGGAAGTTCTTGTTCGTGAAGCCCTCGGGGTCGTAGGCCAGGCCCTCCTCGGCGAGCGTCTCGTTGATGTGCGAGCGGTACTCGGAGTCGCGCAGCCGCTGCTGGCACTCCGACTGAGCGCCCTGGCAGGTCGAGCAGATGTTCATCATCGGCAGACCCGTCTGCTGGGCGAGGGCGAAGGTCCGCGCGTTGAGGGTGTCGGCGAGCTCCTGGTTGTGCTCGGCGATCACGCCGGCCCCGCAGCAGTTGGCCCGGTCGAGCTCGACCAGCTCGATGCCGAGCCGGTCAGCGACCAGGGCGGTTGAGCCGTGCAGCTCGGGCGTGAAGCCGCGGCTCACGCAACCCGGCCAGTAGGCGAGCTTCAGCCCGTCGCCCCGAGTCGTATCGGTGGCGGCCATCAGGAGCCACCTCCCGGTGCGAGCCCGCTGTCGCTGCCGGGCCTGGACTCCGCGTCGCTGATCTCGTCGGGCTCCGGCTGGACCTCGGCCTCGGGGACGGCCTCGCCCTCGGGGACCGACTCGTCGGCGTCGGCCTCCTCGCCCCGGATGTAGAGGTTGAGCTCGACCTGGTGGTCCTCGGCGTGGGCGTAGATCCGCTTCACGTGGCTCTGCGCGTCGCCGGGCAGCTTCGGATGGATTCCCGGGATCAGCTTTGGCAGCGACCGCATCTTGCCCGTCTTGACACCGCGAACCGCGGTCGGCAGCGACTCGAGCAGGCCCTTGACCGCGCCGTGCTTCGGCGCCAGCTTGCCCTTGATGCCGGGCGCGTAGGAGTCCTGCAGCAGCTGCGCCTCGTCGAGCGTGCCCTTCTTCTCGATGATCTTGGTGAAGGCCTCCATGTGGTTCCGGCCGTGGTTCTGGTCGTGGATGCCCGCCTCGTCCGCTGCCCGCCGCAGTCGCATGATCTGGTCCATCGGCGCGACCCCCTTCGGGCAGGCGTCGATGCAGGAGAAGCAGTGCGTGCAGTCATAGATCCCATGCGGGTCCTGGGAGAGGTCGTGGAGGCGCTCCTTCGTCTCGGCGTCGCGCGGGTCGCCGATGAAGCGATACGCCTTGGCGAGTGCCGCGGGCCCGATGAAGTCGGGATCGGCCTCCATGGAGAGGCAGGAGGAGACGCAGGCGCCGCACTGGATGCAGGCCATCGACTGGGTGACGTCGATCATCGACTCCGGGGGGACGATGTACTCGCGCTCGGGCGGGTCGCCCTCCGGGAGCAGCCAAGGCGTGACCCGGCGGATCTTGGTCCAGTGGGTCGACTCCATGTCCGTGACCAGGTCCTTGATCACCGGCATGTTCCCCATCGGCTCGACGACGATCTCGGTCCGCCCGTTTCCCTCCGTCTTGTCCCCACCCACCTGGGCGCCCACCTTGTGGCTCTCGGCGTAGGACTGGGCCTCCTCCAGCATGGTCTTGCAGGCGAGCGTGGACTGGCCGTTGATCTTCATGCCGCACGAGCCGCAGATCGCGGCGCGGCATGAGCAGCGAACGGCGAGCGAGCCGTCATCGCGGTCCTTCGCCTGCAGGAGCCCGTCGAGCACGGAGAGGGTGGGGTCGAGATCGACGTCGAAGCTCTCCCAGTAGGGGCCCTCGGCCTCCTCGGGCTTGAAGCGGCGGACCTTGAGGGTGAACTCAGCCATCTCTCTTCACCCTAGATGATCGATTTCACGGCAGCGTGCGCCTGTTATCCAGGTGTGCGCGGTCATGGAATCGGTCATCTAGTAGCTCCGCTCCTGCGGCTCCCACTGCGTGATCGTGACCGGCGAGTAGCTGATCTCCGGGCCCTCGTCGGTCCGGGCCAGGTCGATGTGCTTGAGCCACTCGTCGTCGTTGCGCTCGGGGAAGTCGGTTCGGTACTGGGCGCCGCGACTCTCCGTCCGGTGGATCGCCGCCACGCAGGTGGCCTCCGCACAGTCGAGCATGTAGCCGAGCTCGATCGCCCCGAGCACGTCCTGGTTGAAGACGTTGCCCTTGTCGTCGATGTAGCAGCCCTCGTAGTCCTCCTTGAGGCGCTTGACGGTCTCGAGGGCGGTGTTGAGCCCGTCGGCGTCGCGGAAGACGGCGACGTGCTTGTCCATCGTGTCGCCGAGCTCCCGCCGGATCTCCGAGACGCGGCGACCCGGATTGTTCGGACGACCAACGAGCTCGGCGACTCGCGACTCCTCGTCGTCGAGGATGGCGTGCGAGACGTGGGTCTGGTCGCGGCCCTTCGCCCGCTCGGCGGCGTCGACGCCGGCGCGGCGGCCGAAGATCAGCGTGTCGAGCAGGGAGTTGGCGCCCAGCCGGTTGCCGCCGTGGACCGAGACGCAGGCGACCTCGCCGGCGGCGTAGAGACCGGGCACGTTGGTGCGGCCCTCGTTGTCGGTCTTGACGCCGCCCATCGTGTAATGGTTGCCCGGCTTGATGTGGATCGGCTCCTTGGTGATGTCGACGCCGGCGAAGTCGCGGCCGACGAGCACGATCTCGCGGAGCGCCTCGTGGATCCGCTTGCGCGGGACCACTGTGATGTCGAGCGCGACCGTGCCGTCCGGGAAGCCGCGGCCCTCGTTGATCTCGGTCTGCTCCGCGCGCGAGACGACGTCGCGGGAGGCGAGCTCCATCTTGTTCGGCGCGTACTTCTCCATGAAGCGCTCGCCGTTCGCATTGAGGAGGTGCGCGCCCTCGCCGCGGGCGCCCTCGGTGATCAGGAATCCCTTGCCCGCCAGCGTCGTCGGGTGGTACTGGATCATCTCCATGTCCATCAGCTTCGCCCCGACCCGATAGGCCTGGGCGATGCCGTCCCCGGTGCAGATCAGCGCGTTGGTGGTCGGGTGCCAGATCTGGCCGTTGCCG
>JBKPTM010000349.1:0-6953 GCA_046765935.1 Actinomycetota bacterium
GTCTCGGTGACCTCGACCGCCACGAAGCCCGCCGCCTCGAGCTCACGGCGGAACTCCTCCTCGGTCAAAGCTCCAGCAATGCAGCCCGTCCACTGCTCCATGTCCCGCCGGGTCGCCTCGTCCATCCCATCGTCGGCGATAACGTCCGTGACGGCGAAGCGGCCCCCCGGCTTCAGCACGCGAGCAGCCTCTCTGAAGACGGCCGGCTTGTCGCCGGAGAGGTTGATCACGCAGTTCGAGATCACGACGTCGATCGAATTCGCCGGCAGCGGAATGGCCTCGATCGTGCCCTTCAGGAACTCGGCGTTGTCAACGCCAGCCTCAGCCTGATTGCGCCGGGCCAGCTCGAACATCTCGTCGGTCATGTCGAGGCCGTAGGCCCGACCCGTCGGACCGACTCGCCGGGCCGAGAGCAGGACGTCGATCCCGCCACCCGAGCCGAGGTCAAGGACACGCTCGCCGTCGTGGAGCTCGGCGACGGCAGTTGGGTTGCCGCAACCGAGCGAGGCGAGCTGGGCCGCGTCAGGAAGATCGACGCGGTCGGAGATCTCATACAGACCGGCGCCGAACTGCTCGCCCGCGCAGGCGTCAGGGATGTCCGTGCCGCAGCCGCACGAACCGGCCGCAGCTTTGGATGAACTGCAGCAAGCGACCCGACCCTCCTGGACGGCGACCGCCGCCGTGGCATAACGCTCGCGGACGGCCTCGCGGACGTCATCAGGCCGGCCGGAGGAGCTGCGCTTCAGCTCAGCCACCCGGAGAGCTCCTCCAGCGCGTCGGGCTCGACGTAGTAGTAGGCCCATAGGCCGCGGCGCTCGGAGCCGACGATGCCGGCCTCGCGGAGCACCTTCAGGTGATGCGAGACGGTGGGCTGGGAGAGGTCGAAGAGCGGGACGAGCTCGCAGACGCAGACCTTGCCCGCGTGCTTGCGCAGCACGTCGACGAGCTGCATCCGGATTGGGTCACCGAGCGCCTTGGCAACCGAGGCCATGCGCTCTGCCTGCTCGCGTTCGATGTCCGGGTAGACGACCGGTTCGCAGCAGGGCTCCCCCACGGGGCGCTTCTGCTTCGGCACCAGGTCCAAATCGACAGCCATCGATTTACATTAGTCGATTGAATCGATAAGTGTCAACCTTTACAGTTGAAGTGATGCCCGGCGCAAGCGAGCAGACTCGTCGAGTCGAGACCCTCAGCGCGAACTGGATCGCGGGGGGCGATGGACGCGACGGTCGCTTCGAGCTTCTGCTGATCACCGAGGACGGCGAGCGGCACGTGGTGGCGCCAAGCCCGGAGGCCACTCTGGCCTTGGTCGCCCTGAGTCAGGCCGACACCGTGATGCTCTGGGATCCCGAGGGCCGCACGCTGATTGCAGCCAATGTCATCGGTCAGATGCCGTGGACGTCAACGTGACCGGGGACGTCCCCGAGGTCCTCTTCGTCTGCGTCCACAATGCTGGCCGCAGTCAGATCGCCGCGGCGCTGCTGGAGCGGAAGGCCGGCGATCGGGTTCGCGTGATCTCGGCAGGCAGCGAGCCCGCCGATCAGCTCAACCCTGCCGTTGTCGAGGCGATGGAGGAGATCGGTATCGACATCTCGGCGGAGCGGCCGAAGAAGCTCGAAAACGACATGGTTCGTGAGTCCGACGTTGTGATCACGATGGGCTGCGGCGATGCCTGCCCGATCTATCCCGGCAAGCGCTACGAGGACTGGGAGCTCGAGGATCCCGCCGGCAAGAACCTGGACACGGTCCGCGGAATCCGCGACGAGATTGCCAAGCGAGTGGACAAGCTGGTCGCGAGCCTGACGGCGACGAGCAACGCCTAGTTGACCGACACTCCTCTCGCGCGCCGGCTCCTGGCCGAATTCCTGGGCTCAGCCTTCCTCGCCGCCGTTGTGATCGGCTCCGGGATCGCCGCGGCCAACCTCTCACCGAATGACACCGGCCTCCAGCTCTTTGAGAACGCTGCGGCGACCGCGGCGGGCCTCTTCGCGATCATCCTCATGTTCGGCCCGGTGTCCGGCGGCCACTTCAACCCGGTCGTCTCGCTCGTCGACAGCGCCTTCGGCGGCCTCAGCCGGCGCTGGGCAATGGCCTACATCCCGGCTCAGGTCGCGGGCTGTATTGCCGGCGCCCTGCTGGCCAACAGCATGTTTGCGCTCACTGCGATCAGCATCTCCGCGAAGCACCGGGCCTCCGAGGCTCACCTCCTGGCGGAGGTAGTCGCGACCCTTGGGCTGCTGCTGGTGATCTTCTCCTTGGCGCGGACGAGGAGAAGCTCGATGGTGCCGGCCGCTGTGGGCGCCTACATCGGGGCGGCCTACTTCTTCACCAGCTCCACGAGCTTCGCCAACCCCGCGATCACGATCGGGCGGATCTTCTCTGACACTTTCGCCGGCATCGCCCCGGCTTCCGTGCCGGCCTTCATCGTCGCTCAGCTGGTCGGTGGGGCCGTCGCAATCGGACTGATCCGAGCCCTTTACCCGGACATCACGCCCGAGGAGGCGGCCGAGGTCATGCTGCCCCACGATGGCGGGGAAGGTGACCCCGCGACTGGCCGCGCCGCGCCGTCGCGGCCTAGCGGCGTCGCCTGAGCGCGATCAGGCCGCCGACCACGATGCCGACCACGGCGGCGCCGACGGCGAGCTCGGTGCCGTGCTCGCGGATCTGGCGCTTCACGTCGGTCGCCTCGATCCAGCGATGCCGCAGGGCATCCACTGAGCGCGAGAGCTGCTCGCGCTGCTGGACGATGTCGCGTCTGATCTGCTCGGCGGAGCGCGTCCCGGGCGGCGGCGGCATCCAGCGCCCGTTCCCTCGGGTCTGCAGCGTGCGGCTCGCGGGGGTGCTCACGATTGCTCCTCCTCTCCTCCATCGAAGGCGGCCTTGATCTCCTTGGCTTCCTCGATCGCCATGTCGGGGGTCGGGGGCGCGCCTCGCTTGAACGAGCGCCAGGCGAACAGCCCCGCCGCGGCGCCGATCAGCAGGAAGAGCGCCGCCTCGATGAAGAAGCCCGCCCAGAAGTTGTCAAAGACGAGGTCGTTGAGCAGCCAGGCGAAGCCGTGCATCGCCAGCAGCAGGGCGAAGATCGCGAAGATCCCCGCCGCGAGGCCCGCGACCGACCCGCGCAGCAGCCGATTGAACTTCTCGGTTACCTCGGTCTTGGCGAGCTCGATCTCCTCGCGGATCAGGACCGACGCGCGGTCCGAGACCTCGAAGACGAGCTCGCCGACGGTCATGTCCTCGGGCGCCTTGGCGCCGTTTCCGGTGGGCGGTGCCTGCGGCGGAGCTGGCTCGGCCGGCTGGCCGGAACCCGAGGCCTGGGTTGGCTCGCCGTCCGTCACTCGGGCGGATCCTCGTTGAACACTCGCCGCCAGATCACCTCGGAGAGCCGATGAGCCGCGACCGTCGCCAGGGCGCCGGTCCCCGCCAGGAGCCCGGCCCAGATGAGTCGCCTCATGATTTCGCTCTGCATGCTCGCTTGGCCTTCCTAAAACGGGTTGCGCCTCTCGGCGCACCCTCGCATTTGGTGTCTCGCGCTACCCGGGGTCTTGCGCGGAGTAAACCAACTCGGCGCCCCGCCCGTGCGGCGCCTCCCCACCGCGCTCGGCGTACGTCCCAAAGCGCTCGAAGAAGGTCCTGTAGACAGCGTGCGTCCACTGGGGATCGGCGGCCTCGAGCAGCCCGTGCGAACCGGCCGGCAGGATCCAGACCCGGACCAGGTCGTTGCCCTTGGCGGCGTCGGCGAGCAGGCGTCCCTGCTCCACCTTGATGATCGGGTCGTCCTCAGGGTGCAGGATCAGCAGGGGGACCTTCGCGTTCGGGACGTGGTCGATTCCGCGCGCATGGGTCCAGATCTCATCCGCGCTCACCCCGTAGTACGGCGCGGACACGTACTCCATGACCAGGTCCATGCTCTCGGCCTCAGGGGGCCAGCGCCCGGAGCGCACGCGAGAGATCAGCGCGGCCTCGAAAGCCTTGTGGAGGGCGTAGCGAGGATGTCCGCGCGTCACAGGCTCGGCCAGGCGCGCCCAGACGTCCTTGGGAATCGCCGGCGGCGAGACCGCGAGGATGCCGCCGTCGAGTTCGGACGGCGTCTCGTCCTGGTCGCAGGCGTTCACCACCGAGCTGCCGCCGAGCGAGATGCCGAGGGCGCCGACGCTGGTCGAGCCGAGCTCCTTCATGTAGCGGGCGAGAGCGAGGATGTCGAAGCCCTCCTTCCACCCGCCGGTCGACGGGGCCGGGCTGGTCAGCTCCGTCATGCCGAAGCTGCGGAGGTCCAGGGCCGCGACGTTGAACCCCCACTCGTAGAAGGCTCGGACGGCGATCTGGCGGACGTAGTCGAAGCGGCTCGAGGTGAAGATGCCGTGCACGACGATCAGGCCCGGTCGCGCGGCCTCCTGCAGCGCGATCGAGGCGGCGATCCGCTCGCCGTCGGCGCCCTCCACGATGTGGTCCTTGAACTGGCCGGGGTAGCGGTAGCCGATCACCGCGCCCTCGCGGTGCTGGGCTACGACGAAGTTCGAGATGTCGGCGAACCCGCGGCGCAGCTCGGCGAAGTTCGAGTGCCGCAGGTGGTTGGGGATCGACTGCAGGTCCACCATCAGGGCGTCCATGCTGCGCTCGCGCTCGGGCGGCACGGGCAGCGGCCGCTTGCCGCGGTCCTCGAGTCCCCGCAGGAGGTCCCTGACCCGCCCGCCGATCAGCTGGCCGAAGATCCAGAGCGGCAGCAGGACGATGCCGACCAGGACGTTGGCGAGCTTGGCGGCTCCGTGCAGGACCCTGTCCTGGCGCTCGGTCCTGGCGAGCCCTTCCCACATCTCGCGTTCAGCCGGCCACTGCGTCGCTGACCGGGCGCGGCTCGAGGCCGTCGCAGATGGTCTCGACGACCAGTTGCTTGGCGCGCTCGTAGTCCGCGTCCGTGCCCGGAATGGAGCCGAAGATCCAGCCGGTGAGCAGCTGCTCGATAGCGCCGTAGAAGACCATCGCCGCGAAGTTCGGGTCGACGTCGTCGCGGAACTCGCCCTTCTCCTGCGCGTCGGAGACGATCTCAGCCACGAGGTCGTAGGCCTTCCGAATCTCGGGCAGGTGCGTACGGCCGAACGAGTTGGCGGCCCGGGTGACCTCGACGATGATCACCTTCATCAGCTCCGGCTCGTGCCGGTAGGACTCGACGATGAAGTTGGCGACCCCGGCGAGCTTTTCGCGCGGCGGGTCGTCGCTCGCGCGAATCTCCTGGCTCGCCTCGACGAGCAGGGCCCAGCGCTCGGAGAAGAGCTCGTTGAGCATCTGGTCCTTGGAGTTGAAGTAGTGGTAGACGAGGCCGTAGGCGACGCCGGCCTCGGTCGCGACATCGGAGACCCGCGCCGAGTGAAAGCCCTGGCGGGCGAACACCGTGATCGCGGCGTCCAGAATCGCGCGGCGCTTGTCGGGGGCGGGAGCCTGGGCCATCAGGGTGCCCCGTTGGCGAGCGCGGGTTCCGCCGTCGATGTCCGCAGGGCGTCCGGCCCGCTCTCGGGCCAGCGGTAGGCGTCCGGGCGGCGGTGGCGCAGAGAGGGCAGGCGCTCGCGGACGTCGTCCTGCGCAGCAAAATCCAGGTCGGCCGAGACGAAGCACTCGGTGTCCGGGGCCTGCGCCAGCACCACGCCCCATGGGTCGACGATCATCGAGCGGCCGTAGCTGCGGTAGTGCGGAGGCGCCGAGCCGATCTGGCCCGCCGCGACGATGAAGAGCTGGTCCTCGATCGCGCGCGCCCGGATCAGCACCTCCCAGTGGTCTCGTCCCGTCCGCTCGGTGAACGCCGACGGCACCGTGATCACGCGGGCACCGCGCAGGGCGAGGATCCGGTAGAGCTCCGGGAAGCGGAGGTCGTAACAGATGGTCAGCCCGACCTTCGTTCCGTCGGCCTCGCCGACGGAGATCTGATCGCCGGCCTCCTCGATCTCGGACTCCCGATAGGAGACGTCCGCGACCTCGACATCGAACATGTGGATCTTGCGGTAGACGGCGAGCCGCTCGCCGCCAGGTCCGAACATGACCGAGGTGTTGGCGAGCTTCTCCTGATCCGGGACCACCTCCGGCACGCTGCCCGCCACCAGGAAGATCCCGAGCTCTCGGGCCCAGCCCGATGCAGCGCTCAGGGCCGGGCCGTCCAGGGGCTCCGCCGAGGCGCGAATCACCTCCGGAGGGCCGAGCACGGTCCACTTCTCAGGCAGGACCACCAGGTCCGCGCCATCAGCGGCCGCGTCGCGCACCAGCCGCTCGGCAACCTCGAGGTTGCGCTCGTATTGGTCGGTCGAATTGAGCTGTACGACGGCGGCGCGCATCGGTTGACTGACCAGTCAATCTAGAGGGTAAGCGAGTGATCAGCGGGTAAGCGACGCCAGATGCTTCGACGGCTGGTTCCACGCACGCGCTCGGCGTTCGAGTCGCGCACGCAGGTGTGGCGCGAGGTCGGATTGGGCTCCGAGATCGATCCGGCCGCCGCCCGGCGCAGCAAGGGCGGCGCGCTGGTGCTCGTCGCCCTGATCGCCGCCGTTCTCTTCGCCTTCTCCGAGCGCAAGACGCTGTTCCCCGGCTACGGACCCGAGGTCCGGGTCGCGACGGTCATCCTCCTCGTCCTCCTGGGCTGGGCTCTCGCCCGGTCTATGGCCCGCGGCTTCGCCCCGATGCTCTACCGCCGCCTCGAGCCCGGGACCGCGGGAACCATCGGCTTCATGCTCCGACTGCTGACGATCGTGATCGCCACGGTCGTCGCCCTTCGCATCGCCGGCCTGCAGGGGGGGACCCTCGCGATCGGCGGCGGGTTCACCGCCGTCATCGTCGGCCTCGCCGCCCAGCAGACGCTCGGCAACGTGCTCGCCGGGCTGGTGCTGATCACCAACCGACCCTTTCGGGTGGGAGAGCGGGTCAGGCTGCAGGCCGGGCCGCTCGCCGGGCAGGTCGAGGGTGTGGTCGGG
>JBKPTM010000350.1:0-2761 GCA_046765935.1 Actinomycetota bacterium
ACCACCGAGCACTTCACGCTCCAGGGCGCGCGCTCACAGACGACGAGCGAGAGCTCGGCTCGCGCGTCGCTGTATGTCGTATCGGTGTCGAGCGCGCTGATCGCCCTCGGGTTCATCAGCCAGGTCTCGGAGGTCGGGGACCTGTTCAACACCTTTGCTCTCACTGTCCTGCCAACGCTCTACGTCCTCGGCGCCGTCACCTTCGTCCGCCTGGCCGAGTGCGGGATCGAGGACTGGCGCTATGCGCTGGCGATCAACCGGATCCGCGGCTATTACCGGGAGATCGCCCGCGACAGGGCGGACCTCTTCCTGCTGTCCGGGAATGACGACGCGGTCGGCGTAAATGAGAACCTGGGCCTGGCCCCGAAGGGGCACGCGCCGATCTTCATCTTCTCCAGCGCGGTGGCCGTGATCAATGGAGTGATCGGAGGCGCCGCCGTCGCTCTCGCGCTCGGCGCGCTCGCCAGCGCCTCCCTCGTGGTTGCCACCCTGGTCGGTGGCGTCACGGCCATCGCGTCGATCGTGGGTTGGATTCGCTACTCGGACGTCATGTTCAAGGAGCGCGCGGGGGACATCCGCCCGCGCTTCCCAACCCCTGGTTCGAGCGGCCGGACCGTGTAGGCCAAGTGGCGATGGATTCGTAGGGCCCACCGGATCTCTAGTTCCAAACGGTGGATGAGCCGCCGGGAACGAAAGGGATCCGATGAGTCCAGTCGCAAGCAACACAAGAGGATCGATCGCGTGGGTCGTGGTATTGGCCGGGATCGGCTCCTTCATGGCCGCGCTCGACACACTGGTCGTCTCCACAGCGCTTCCGACGATCCGCCTCGACCTTGGCGCGTCCGTGTCCGGGCTCGAGTGGACGGTCAACGCGTACAACCTGAGCTTCGCCGTGATGCTGATCACGGCCGCCGCGCTCGGCGATCGCTTCGGCCGTAGGCGGTTCTACGCGGTCGGGCTCGTGGGGTTCGCCATCGCATCCGCAGGCTCCGCTCTTGCACCCAGCATCGGGTTCCTGATCTTCGCTCGCGCGCTGCAGGGCGTCGCGGCAGCCTTCGTCCTGTCGCTCGGTCTGGCCCTGCTGAGTGCGGCTTTCCCGGCTGAGAAGCGCGGGACCGCGATCGGCCTGTTCAGCGCGGTGACCGGACTTGCCGTGGCCAGTGGTCCGCTCGTCGGCGGGGCCGTTGTCAACGGCCTGGACTGGAGCTGGATCTTCTGGCTCAACGTTCCGATCGGCCTGGTCGCCGCCCCGCTGGTCCTCACTCGTATGCGCGAGAGCTTCGGCCCGGATAGCGCGCTCGACCTGCCCGGCCTCGGCCTGATCTCGGCCGCGGCATTCGGGATCGTCTGGGGCCTCGTCCGTGGAAACACGGTCGGCTGGGACAGCCTCGAGGTGATCGGGACGCTGCTCGCCGGACTGGCACTCGCCGCGGTCTTCGTCGTCTGGGAGAAGCGGGCGACCGAGCCGATGATCCCGATCAGCTTCTTTCGCTCGAGGGCGTTCGCGGCCGGCAATCTGGCGATCTTCACGGTGCTGGGATCGCTGTTCGCGGAGGTCTATTTCTTCTCGCAGCTACTCCAGAACGCGATGGGCTACGACGCGCTCGGCGCGGGTCTGCGCCTGATCCCGTGGACAGCGACATTCCTGGTGGTCGGGCCCATCGCCGGGGCGCTGACCGACCGGATTGGCGAGCGGCCCCTGATGGTCTCCGGCCTCCTGATTCAGGCCGGCGCTTCGGTCTGGATTGCGCTGATCGCGAGCACCGATCTGGCTTACTCGCAGCTGGTCATCCCGATGGTGGTCGCGGGCATCGGCATCTCGATGGCGCTCCCGTCCGCCCAGAACTCCGTGCTCGGGTCCGTCTCGGAGGAGGCGGTCGGCAAGGCGGCCGGGACCAACACCGTGATGCGCGAGCTCGGCGGCGTGTTCGGGATCGCCGTCGCGGTGGCGGTCTTCGCCGCCGCCGGCAGCTACGCAACCCCGCAGACATTCATCGACGGGTTCCGCCCCGCCATCGGTGTCGCCGCTGCCATCGCGGCCGTCGGGGCGATCGCCGGCACGTTCCTGCCCGGCCACCGGCAGCAGACCGAGCTGATCGGCACCGCTGCGGCCACGCCGGCGCTGGAGACCAAGTGACGCGAAAGGAGGCCAGGAGATGAGACGAGTGATGGTCAGATATCGGGTCAAGCCCGGCCGCGCGGACGAGAATGAGAGGCTGGTGCGCGCGGTCTACGACGAGCTCCATGAAAGCAACCCGGAGGGACTGCGCTATGCGACCTTCCGGCTGGACGACGGGGACACGTTCGTCCACGTCGCAGAGAGCGAGTCGGCGACGAGCCCACTCAGCGAGGTCGACGCCTTTCAGGAATTTCAGAGCGAGATCGCCGACCGCTCCGAGGAGCAGCCCGTCGTCACCGAGATCGATGTGGTCGGTTCATACGGGTTCGGCGGCTTGGGCGATCAGCGATAGCCGTGCAGGAGTCGCGACGTCACTCCGGTGATCGTCGCGGCGCCGTATTCCAGGCTGGGGCTGCCTCGGGTGAGGACCGCGATCGCGAGGCGGCGGTCGCCCCGGCGGAGCAGCCCGGCCTGGTGGACGCGCCAGCCGTCGTCGTCCCGGAACCAGCCGCCCTTGAAGTAGAGCGCCCACCCGCCGGGTGTGCCCTGGGGGATGCCCCAGCGCTCGTAGGAGACGATTCTCCGCAGCAGGCCCATCGCGTACTTGCGGTGGAGCTTCGGCAACAGCCCGCGGATGCGCGC
>JBKPTM010000351.1:0-5871 GCA_046765935.1 Actinomycetota bacterium
CAGCAGGTCGTTGCCATCGAAGCCCAAGAGGGTGTCGCCGCCGCTGTTGCCCACCACGGAGTCATCGCCGCCGAGCCCGAAGAGCGTCTCCGAGCTACGGTCTCCGACGAGGGCGTCGCCCTGCTCGGTGCCGAACAGGACCTCGATGTCGCCGTGCACGTTGTCCCGCCTGCTCCCGGTCTGGTCCTCGGGCCCGCCGTCGTTGTTGTTTCCCGATCCGATCGTGACGTTGACGCCGTTCGCCCGCCCGGGATAAATCAGGGTGTCGGTGCTGCTCCCGCCGGCGATGTCATCGGCGCCGAACCCGCCGTCGAGCGTGTCGCGGCCGCTGCTGCCCCGGAGGGTGTCGGCGAACGCCGAGCCGGTCAGGACGTCGTTGCCCGAGCCGCCGTTCAGCGTGCCGCGTCCGCTCACCTGGTCGTTGCCCGTTCCTCCGCTCAGAGTGCCGGGCGTATTCGCGCCGGTGACGGTGTCGTTCGCCGCGCCGCCGTCGAGGGTCTGGGTGATGGTGCCGGGGATCGTCGCCGCGTCGAGCGTGATCGAGTCGTCGCGGTCCCCGGTGGCCACGTTGATCGTCTTGATTCCCGAACCCGGGCAGGTGGCGTTGTGGGTGTCGAAGGGGACGCAGGTCCCGCTCGTCGTAAGGGCGGCCGCGGTGTCGACGACCCTGTAGAGATCCCCTGCGGCGTCGTAGCTGACCTCGATCGCGTTCGTCTCGTTGCCCGACTCGGCGACCCTCACCGTATTCCCGCCGGTGATCGTCACCGTCGACGCCAGCGCCGAGGGAGCAGCGAACAGCATCACGGCGCCGCTCACGATCGCGGCTGCGAGTGCCTTCTTGATGTGTCCCTCCTGCATCCTCCCTTGACTACAACACCGAGATACCCCGGAACGAGCGGTCTACTCGGGGCGCTGGAGGAGCTTCTCGACGACGAGGACGTCCTTCCACTCGCCGTCCAGCGTGCCATGGCGCAGGTGGACGCCGACCTCCCGCCAGCCGAGCCCCCTGACCAGCTCGATGCTCGCCCGGTTCGAGGTGAAGAGCTTTCCGACCAGCTTGTGGGCGCCCTCGGCGGCCGCTGCGTCGGCCAGTTCGTCCAACAGAGCACGCCCGACGCCCTCGCGCCGCGACTCCCGCGCCACGTAGAGCGTCGCCTCGCGTACGCCGTCGTAGTAGTGGTGCTGCTTGGTATAGGGACCCGCCTTCGCCCAGCCCACGATCCCGCGATCGCCCTCCAGCACCAGCACGAGGTCCTCGGCGATCCAGCGAGCCGCGACCTCGGGGGTGGCCGGGTGCGTCTCGAACGTGGCCACGCGGTCGTCGATGCCCTCATTGAAGATCCGCGCGATTCGTGTGGCGTCGGCTGCCTCGGCGCGCCGAATCCGGCCGAATAAGGTTCGGTTCACGTTCCGTTCATAGCATTGGGTCGTGCTCTCAGAACGCAACCTGCGGATAGCGGGAGTGGTCCTGGCCGTCGCCGGAATCGGTGTCGCGACCTACATCGCCATCGCCGAAAGCGGCGGCGGCGCGCCGAAGTGCCTCGCCGGGGGCCACGGCTGCGAGACGGTCGCGAACAGCCAGTACGCCCACCTCGCCGGGATCAACGTGGCGGTGATCGGGATCCTCGGCTACGTCCTGCTCCTCGCCGCGGCGATCATCCCGGGCGACCCGGGACGCTTCGGCGGCTTTCTCGCGGCGCTGGTCGGCTTCGGCTTCAGCCTCTACCTGACCTACCTCGAGCTCTTCGTGATCGACGCAATCTGCCAGTGGTGCGTGGCGAGCGCCGTTTTGATGACGCTCTCGCTCGCCGTCGCGGCCACGCGTGCCCTCCTCTACACGGGGCATGAGCTCGGAGCACCCCAGATACAGTCCTCACATGGAAGGTAGGCAGCAGAGACGCGACCGAATGCGCGCCGAGCGCCAAGCCGTCGAGTCCCAGCAGGCCGATGCGCTCACCCGCAAGCGGCGGCTGCAATACCTGATCATCGCCGGGTTCGCGGCCATCGCCGTGGTCGTAGCTCTGATCGTGATCAGCCAGTCGGGGGGCGATGACAACGACGGCGGAGGGGGGTCGCCCACGAACGTCCGGGGCATGGCCCAGGTGGACGCCGAACTCAGCGGCATCCCGCAGCAGGGACAGCTCCTGGGCGACGCGAACGCGCCGGTCACCGTGACCGAGTTCGGCGACCCGCAGTGCCCGGTCTGCGCCGCGTTCTCCGAGCAGATCGCGCCCGAGCTGATCTCGAGCGAGGTCAAGAGCGGCACCGTCAAGTACCAGTTCCAGCCCTACATCATCATCGGCCCGGACTCGAAGCCCGCGATGAGGGCCGCTCTCGCCGCCGGGGAGCAGGGCCGCTTCTGGAACTACCTCCAGCTCTTCTACCGGAACCAGGGCGAGGAGAACTCCGGCTACGTGACCGACCCCTTCATGACCAGCATCGCCACGGCGGCCGGCGTGAAGGACCTCGACAACTGGAACCAGTCCAGGAACAGCTCCCAGTGGGACTCCGTCCTCGCCAACGGCACGAACCAGGCCGAGTCCCTCGGCTTCAACGGCACCCCCTCGATCTTCGTCCAGGGCCCGAACGGGCAGAAGGCGCTCTCCGGCTTCGGCCTCTCTGAGATCCGCTCGGCGATCCAGCAAGTCAGCTAGCCGCCATGGCGATGCTGGTGATCACCGGCGATGACTACGGCTACTGGCCGTCCTACAACAAGGGGATCCTCGAGGCCATCGAGATGGGCGCTCTCGACTGCGTCAGCGCCATGGTCGAGCGCGATCACTGCGATCCCAAGCCGCTGATCGACTCGGGGGTCGAGATCGGGCTACACATCGAGTTCGAGGGGCGCTGGGGACCGCGGAGCGGCGCTCCCGCCCGGACCGCTCTGCGTGTCCAGCTCGAGCGCTTCGGTGACCTCTTCGGCCGCTGGCCATCCTTCCTCAACGGGCACAAGCACTGCCACGCCCGGCCCGAGCTGGCCACCCCCGTCCTGCAGACGGCGCAGCAGATCGGCGCGCCGGTCCGGTCCGTCAACCCGGACCACCGGCAGTGGCTTCGCGAGCGGAACATCGACACCCCGGACCTGCTGATCGGCCGCACCGAGAGCAAGGAGCCGGCCGAGCCCCCCGAGGTGCGCCACCCGCCGCCCGGCGTGACCGAGTGGATGGTCCACCCGGGGCACGCGGACTCGGAGTCCGGGTCGAGCTACGACCTCGCGCGGCAGGAGGACCTGAACCTGCTGCAGAAGATCATGCTGCGCGCCCGCTATGACGAGCCCGTCTGGGGTGACGCGCAGCGCGTGACGATGAAGAAGGCCTTCGCCCAGGAGCGGGCGACCTAGCCGCGCTAACCGGCGGTCGACTCCTCGCGGTCGCCGCCGTTCCGCGCGGCGGCCTCTGCGCCTTCCTCCTGCGCGCTGAAGCGGCGGAAGATGCTCCGGCGGCCACCCGCTGCCTCGATCAGCTCGGTGATCGAGTCCTCGAGGTCCTGGGCCAGGTCCTCGAGGTCGGGCATGCCGTCGTAGTCGCCGATCAATCCGAAGTTGACCTGCCCGTCGTAGCTCATCACCCCGATGCAGACGCCCTGGTTCTTCGCCAGCGGGACCATCGGGAACACGCGCTCCATGCGGCGGCCCATCAGGTAAAGCGGGAATTGCGGCCCCGGGATGTTGGTGACGACGAGGTTGAAGAACCGCTGTCGTGACTGAAGCCGGGCGGCCTGGCCGGCGATCGTCGGGGGGGCGAAGTCGGCCAGCTGCGTGAGCAGCGTCGCGCCCATGGCCTGCTTCGACTGCTTCAGATCGCCCATCGACTGACGCACCAGCTCGAGCCGCCGCTTCGGGTCCTCGCACCAGACCGGCAGCGGAGCCATCATCGAGGTAACGCGGTTGCCGAGCGCGCCGCGCTCCTCCGCGGTCCGGACGCTGACCGGGACCATCGCCCGAAGCTCCAGGCCCTCGGTCGACTGGCCGCGCGACCGCATGTAGCGGCCGAGCGCGCCGGCGACGGCCGCGAGGATGACGTCGTTGACCGTCCCGCCGAGCTCGTTCTTGACCTGCTTCATGTCGGCGAGCGAGGCGCGCACCCAGGCGAAGCGCCTGTGGGTCCCGACCTCGAAGTTGAATGGGCTCCTCGGAGCCGCGATCCCGGTCCAGGCGAAGCTGCCCGCTGCCAGCGCCATGTCGGTCGCCTTGCGAAGAGCGCGACGGGGCCCACGGACGATCCTGCGCACGCCACGCACGATCTCGCGAGGGTTGATCGTCCGCTCGAGGAGCGCCTCTGCGAGGAGCTGGGCGCGGTTGGGCTCGGGCTCCGGGATCCAGCGCTCGAGGGCACGCGGCGTGTCGGCGGGGTCCTGCTCGATGTCGAAGAGGACCGTGGTTATGTCAACTCCGGAGACGCCGTCGACCATGGCGTGATGCGTCTTGCCGACGATCGCGAAGCGGCCGCCCTTCAGCCCTTCGACCAGCCAGATCTCCCAGAGGGGCTTCGAGCGGTCGAGTTGCTCCGAGAAGATCCGCGCGGCCAGGGTCCGGAGCTGCTGCTCCGAGCCCGGCTCGGGCAGGGAGGTGTGGCGCACGTGGTAGGCGAGATTGAGGTGCGGATCGTCCACCCACACGGGCCGCCCTTGTCCGAAGGGGACGAAGCGCACCTTCTGCCTGAAGCGTGGAACCAGGTGCAGGCGCGACTCGATGTGGTCGCGGAACTCCACATAGGGCGGAGCAGGGCCCTCGAACAGGGTCGTCGAGGCCACGTGCATCTGCGTCCCATCCCGCTCCAGATGGAGGAATGAGGAGTCAAGGCCAGTCAAACGGTCAGTCACGCCCATGATGGTCGCATACCGCATGTGAGGGACGTCACACATCTACGCAAATTGCGCACCTACCCTGCCCGGCCCTAAGTCGCCAAACAACCCGCCTAAGCGCGTTGACGGACATCACGCGCACGGGGGACCCACTGTGAATCGGGGCGAATGGAGCGGTGATCCGCTCCTAGCGGCGTTCAACGTCGCGAGCCCGTCAGCTAACCCCGTCGGCGGACAGAGAGGCAAGGTGTATTGCTTTGCGTCGCTTCCGTTGGAAGCGGAGGCGGGCCGCGCTAGCGCTGCTGCCCGCCTTGGGTTTGATGGTCACGGCAGGGATCGCGGGGGCCGCGGACACCGTCCCGGCACTGACGGGCAGCGGTCCGGAGGCGAGCGCCGCGGGCAGCCCGCCCAGCGCCGTCAGCCTGAACGGCCATCGCAACGTGATGGCCCATCGCGCCGTCACTTTCCGGGGCCGCGTCACGCCGGGCGGCAGTCGCCTGGTGATCGTGCGCGTCGGGGGCCACAGGCTCCGGGCGCACAGCCACAACGATGGGGCGTACAAGGTGCGCTGGCGCGCGCCGCGCTCGGGCGTCTACACCGCGCGTGCGCGGGTCGCCGGCTCGGGTGTGCGCTCGCACCGGCTGCGCGTCAACGCCTACCGGCCGGCCGAGGCCTCCTACTACGGCCCCGGTCTCTACGGGGGCGGTCTTGCCTGCGGTGGGACGCTCAGCCCCAGCAAGCTGGGGGTCGCAAACAAGACGCTCCCCTGCGGGGCCCGCGTCACGCTGCGCTACCACGGCCGCACGGTCACCGTCCCGGTGATCGACCGCGGCCCGTACGCGGGCAACCGCGAGTACGACCTGACCGCCGCGACCAAGGCGAAGCTCGGCTTCCCTTCCACGGGCACCGTGCTGACCACCCGCTAGTACCCGCTAGTCGGGGTTCAATTAATGCGAGGGTGCTCGGAGGCGTCAGCCGAAGAGCAACCCGTACGGTGTTGGTCCGGGTTGGTGGCGGGGCGCTTCGTCCTCCGCCAGCCCGGCCAAGCCGACCCCCACCAGGCGGACC
>JBKPTM010000352.1:0-5366 GCA_046765935.1 Actinomycetota bacterium
CGCCGGATCGCCGACTTCCTCGCGGTGCTCTGGAAGGGCCGGATCGTCGAGTCGGGCCCCAGCGACGAGCTCTTCAACTCGCGCAACGAGTTCGTCAGCCAGTTCCTGAACGCCGACGTCAAGGGCCCGCTCGCGATGGACTGAGCCCCGCTGGGGGTGGAGTGTCCAGGCGCAAGCGCATCACCGACGAGGACGTGCTCAACGCGATCGTCGAGCTCGTCGGGGACGGGTATTGCCTGGCCGCCGACGTCCTGCCTCTCTTCCCCGGCCGGTTTTCACACGCCGACCGACGCCGGGCCCTGCATCGCTCGGTCAACCGCGGTCTCGTGATCGAGCGGCGGGGGCCGGACGGCCGCGAGTATGTCGCCGTGGCCAGCGAGGGCTGGCGCGTGCTGCGCCGCCGAGCGGCCTAGCGCTTCTCCGCCGGGCTCTCGGGGCCCGCGGCGCCGGCGGCGGGCGTATAGATGCTCTCGTGCCCGTCATCCCACTGCACTCGGTAGCGCGGGGCGGGCGTCTCGCCCACGATCTCCTTGACCACACCCGTCCGGTGCGGGCGCTCAGTGGACTCCGCCTCAACCTTGATCCGGGTGCCGACCTCGAGCTTCATCTCTCACCTCCACTCCAAAAGTCCCTCCCGTGATACCACCGATTGCGCCGCCTGAAAAGGTGGCGCGATCTTCACATTGCCTCCCTAACCTCCGCCTCGTGAACGCGGGGAGTTTCTTCGAGAGGGTGGCGGCCGTCTGCGTGCGGTGGCCCTGGCTCGTGATCGCGCCGATCGTGGCCCTCACCGGGGCAGGGGTCTTCGCCGCGACCCAGCTCGACACGAACGCCGGGACCGACACGCTGGTCAGCAAGGGGTCGTCCGAATTCAAGGCCACGCAGGACTTCCACGAGAATTTCGGCGACGAGCCGGTGATCGTGCTCGTCAAGGAGGACCTGCGGAAGCTGGTGCTGACCAAGGACCTCGAGCCGCTCTTCGAGCTCGAGGAGTGCTTCGCCGGCGGCACCCAGCTGGCGCAGGCGCTGCCGCACAAGAAGAAGCAGCCGCTCCCGCCGGTCTGCGACCAGATCGCCAAGCTGCAGCCGAGCCGCTCGGTCTTCGGGCCGGCCACCTTCCTCTACCTGAGCACCACCGGGATCCAGCAGGCGCTGCAGGGACAGATCGGCGGCGCAGCCCAGCAGGCGCGAGTGGCGGCAGCCCGTGCGCGGAAGGCGGCCGCGAAGCGAGGGGCATCGGCGGCCGAGCAGGAGCAGGCCGCGAACGCCGCCTCCCAGTCGGTGCTCGGCCAGTTCCAGCAGAGCCTGATCCAGGTGGCGCTCCAGTACGGGATCACCTCGATCCCGCGCCTCGACGATCCGAACTTCGTCAGCCGGGTCGTCTTCGACGAGTCAAAGCCGGCCGGGACACCGAAGGAGCGCTTCGGGTACCTGTTCCCGAGCCGCGACGCCGCCCAGATCATCGTCCGGCTCCGGCCCGACATGACAGACGCGGAGCGCCACCAGGCGATCGGTCTCTTCAAGCGGGCGGTGGACGATCCCCGCTTCAAGCTCACGGACGGCAGCTACGTCGTCACCGGCGCGCCGGTGGTGGTCGACGCGGGTGCCCGCGAGCTCCGCAACCAGACGCTCCTTCTGCTGGCAGTGGCGGGCCTCGTCATGGCGCTCACGCTGCTGCTCATCCTGCCGAGGCCCCTGCGGCTCCTGCCCCTCGGCGTGGCGATCTCGGCCGGCGCCCTCACCCTCGGGCTCGTCTCGCTTTTCGGAGGATCGCTGACCGTCGGGGCGATCGCGATGCTGCCCGTCCTGGTCGGACTCGCCGTCGACTACGCGATCCAGTTCCAGGCCCGCTTCAACGAGGCGAGGGCGGAGGGGGCGCCGCCCGGCCGGGCCGTGGCCGCGGCGGCCGCCGGAGGCGGCCCGGTGATCGGTGCGGCCTGCCTGGCCACGATCGCCGGCTTCGCGGTGTTCGCTCTCTCGCCCAGCCCGTTGGTCCGCTCCTTCGGGCTGCTGCTGGTCATCGGGGTCGCGCTCGCGTTCCTGGTCGCGCTGACCGGCGGATTGGCGGCCCTGGGGCTCTCCGCATGGCGCGGCTCAACGCCGGCCGCAGCGACCGCCCCGGCCGCCCGGCGCGTCGCTGGGACGGCCGCCCGGCTGCAGAGGGCCGGTGTCGCGTCGATCGCGATCGCGCTCGCCAGTCCCAGGCGCATCCTTGCCGCCGGGCTGCTTCTGGCCGTTTGCGGCTGGGTGGCGAGCGCGGGCACGCGCGTGGAGACCGACATCCGCGATCTGGCCCCTCCGAACCTGAAGGCACTCGACGACCTGAACGAGCTCGAGAAGGAGACCGGCATCTCGGGCGATGTCAACGTGACGATCCAGGCGAAGGATCCGACCGATCCCGCCGTGATCTCCTGGGCGGAGGGCTTCCAGGCGCGCGTGCTGGCGCGCCACGGCTTCTCCGGGGCGGCTCCGAGCTGCGCCGACGCACAGCTCTGCCCGGCCCTCTCGCTCACCGACTTCTTCGGCGGCGCCGCGCAGTCGGGCTCGTCGGCGAGCAGCTCCACCCAGAGCGTGGGGGACGTGCACGCCCTCGTCCAGGCCCTGCCCTGCTTCATCTCCCAGATCGTGATCAGCCATCAGGGCGAGTGCAGCTCCACGGGCGGCACTCCGATCGGCGACACCGCCGACGTCGCCTTCGGGATCCGGGTGCAGCCGCTCTCCGACCAGCAGGACCTGATCGACGACATCCGCGCCCAGATCGACCCGCCGGGCGGCCCGTCGCCGCCGGCCGGGACGACCGTCGAGCTCGCCGGGCTGCCGGTGCTCGCGGCCGAGGCCAACACCGATCTCTCCCACAGCCGCTGGTGGCTCCCGCTCGCCGGGCTGGCCGCGGTGGGGATCGTCCTGGCCGCCATCTACCGCTCCGTGCGGCGCGCGGTGGTTCCGCTGATCCCGGTGCTGATGGCAACCGGTTGGTCAGGACTGGTGGTTGCGGCGCTCGGCGTGGCGCTCAACCCGATGTCCGCGACGCTCGGCGCGCTGGTGATCGCGATCGCCACCGAGTTCAGCGTGATCCTCTCGGCCCGCTACGTGAATGAGCGCCGCGGAGGCCTCTCGGTCGGCGAGGCGCTCAGGCAGACCTACCTGCGGACGGGCGCGGCCGTCCTGGCGTCGGGCGTCACAGCGATCGCCGGATTCGCCGTGCTCGCGATCGCGGGGCTGCCGCTGCTCGACGACATAGGCCTGATCTCGGTCGCGCCCGTGCTCCGCGACTTCGGGCTGGTCACCGTGGTCGACCTGCTGGTCGCGCTTGCCGGCGTGATGCTCGTCCTGCCCGCGGCGGTGGTCTGGTCCGAAGAGGGCTTCCGGCTGCCCTGGCGGACGCGGACGCCGCCGGTGGCCGCCGGCGAATCCGTCCCGTAAGCCACCATTAGCCCGTGGAGAACGGCGCTGGAGGACAGGGAGGGGGCGGTGGAGATCCAGGTGAGCGCCCTCGCCGGACGACGATCTACTCCCTGATCGTCGGGATGGCGTTCGTCGCGCTGATCGCAGTCGCCGGGGTCAACCTGATCTCGACCAAGAACAAGGGCGTCCTCGGTGCGCACAACGAGGGCGACCTGCCCCTCGCCCAATTCGCGGTGCCCGATGCGCGCTCGGGGGCGAGTGGCGATGCGAACATCGCCCAGGACGATTGCGAGGCCTCTCGGATCCCCTGCCCGTCGGGCGATAGGCGTACCCCGGCCTGCCGCGTGGACGTCACCGGGGCCATCCGGGTCTGCGACCTCTTCGACAAGCCCCTGGTCCTCTCGTTCTGGTTCACGCGAGGCGGGGACTGCGAGGATCAGGAGGACGTCTTCGAGCGGGCCTACCGCCGCTACTCGCCGAGGGTGAACTTCCTTGCGATTGACGTGCGCGACTCCGACTCCGAGGTCCGCAAGCTGATCGCCGACCGGCACTGGACCCATCCGATCGGGCTCGACCGCGACGGTGCATTGTCGAACCTCTACCGCGTCGGCGGCTGCCCGACCTTCGTCTATGCGTATCCGGGCGGCATCCTCCAGCACACCTCGATCGGCCAGCTAGACGACCAGCTGTTCTTCAAGAACGTGGACGAACTGCTCGCCGCCACCAAGCAGAGGGACGCCACCCTGCGCTGATGCCGGAGCTGCCCGAAGAATGGGAGGTGGCACCCGAGCCCGGCTGGATCGAGCCTGGTCTGGCCGAGGAGTTCCCGGGGCTCACCATCCTCTCGACCGTCCTCGAGAGCGCAGGGGGCCGGAGCCCGGAGCCGCTCAGGGAGCGGTTGCGGACGCTGAGCGACCGGATCGGAGGCGCGCAGGCGATCCAGCTCCGCCAGCAGCCGATCCCCTGGGCCTACCGGGTCTTCTTCCGGCACATCGGCCTCGACCCGGACACCACCCGGACCCCGATCGAGCAGCTCATCTTCGAGCGCATCCACGACGGGAGCTTCAAGAGCCGGAACCGGATCGAGGACGCGCTGACCATCGCGATGGTGGAGGTGGGGATAGCGCTGCGGGCCTTCGACGCGGATCGCGTCGAGGGCCGGGTCGGCCTTCGCCTCTCGGCCGAGGGCGAGGCGTTCGAGGGGCGCGTCTCGCCGCTACCCGACGGGACCATCGTCGTCGCGGACGAGCAGCGGCCGCTCGGGATCCTGTTCGACCGCACCGCCGAGGGTCGAGGCGTGCAAAAGGGGACCAGACGGGTGATGATGGTGGCGATTGGTGTGCGGGGCGTGCCTGATATCGCCCTCGAGGAGGGGTTATGGGTGGCGAGCAGCGCTCTGCGGGCATAAGATTCATTTATGTGAGGGCGCGCGTAAGCGCGACCCGTGAGTCCAAGTGGAGGCTCAGATGCCCGAGCAACTGCTCGACCGCTCCGCCCTCGAAGAGGTGCCACACGCTCCTCGGGAGGAAGTCTTCCCGCCAGCCCCGCCCGAGGGCCTCGACACCGTCCTATACGAGCATGACGAGCGGTCGGCCCGCGCCGATCTGCGTCGTCAGATCGCTGCGATGGAGCTCGCGCTCGCGCGGCTCTTCGGCTCCGCCTTCCCGCGCAAGGGGATCGAGTTCGCAGTTGCGGGTGTGGGTGGTCCGCGGGTGCTCTCCGTCGACGAGCTCGAGCAGGTCAGAGACGGTCTCGCGCTGCGGATCCAGGAGGTGAAGGCGGATCTGCACGACTACGCCGTGGTCGAGGAGCGCAACCGAGAGCTGATCGAGCGGATGACCGCTGACCCGGCCTCCTACAAGTGGGTCCGCGTCTACAACGAGGACATCGGCGAGCCGGGCTGCAAGAACTGGCACGTCAAGCCCAGGTGGGGCCCGCTCGGGGCCCTGATGGGCTGGTGG
>JBKPTM010000353.1:0-4535 GCA_046765935.1 Actinomycetota bacterium
CACTACTGGGGAGATACTGGAAACCGTCATATGTACGACCAGCACGACGTCGAAACCCTCGAGCGTCAGTTCAACGCGGCGATGGAGGAAGCCGATACAGGCTCTGCCCTGGAGGCGGTGAGGCGCATTTACGATGAATTCGACCGCGGGGGGGAGGGACTTGAGGCACTGCTGCACCCGGATTTCCAGATCCGGATGGAGACCGTCTTCCTGGACGAAAAGACCTACAAGGGGCTGCGCGGCTACAAGCGGTGGCGCACGGACATCGAGGGGCACTTCGAGCAGGACCGCTTCCAGCCGGAGGGCCTCCGCGCCGCGCGCGACGGCCGCTGGGTGGTGCTCGGCCGCCTCCAGATCACGCAGAAGGAGAGCGGCGACGAGCTCGACGTCCCGCTCGCCCACGTCCTCGAGCAGCGCGACCGCAAGGTGGCGAGCTTCACCGTCTATTCGGACATCTCGGCGGCGCTCGAGTCGGTGGGGCTTCATGGTTGACGGCTTCGCCATATAGCCGCGGCGACAAGCGGCCGCCCCACCTAACCGCTCGGGGCTGCGCCCCTCGCTCATAGTGGAGCGGCCTGGTCGCCGCTAACGAACGGGCCCCGCCGGGGCCCGTTCGCTTGGGGGGAGGGATATGGACGCCGAGGGGATTCGACGTCGTTTTGTTGTGGACGAGTCTGGTTGCGGACCTAGGACGCCGAGCCGCTCGACTGCGTGCCCGACTGGGCGCTCTGGTCCTTGTTCTGGCCCTGCTCCTGGCTGTCGCCCTGCTGGGGCGGTGCACCCGGCGGTGGGCCGCACTTGAAGGTGCGGATCCCGGGCGGTCCGTTCCGGAGGTTCTCCGGGAGCTTGCTCTTGCAGGCCTCGTAGGCCTTCTCGAGCTTCTCGCGGTCAGCCGCGCTCGGCGGCTTCGGCGGGCCGTCCCTCGGGTCGATCTTGCCGGGGTCGGGCGGAGCCGGAGCGCCGTTGTCCTCCATGCACTTCCGGAAGGCCTCCAGCTTCTGCCGGTCCGCCTCCGACAGGTTCGGTCCGGCGATCGTGACGGCGCCGACGCCGCCACCCGGGCCCGGCATCTGGAACGTCTGCGCGCCGTTGTCGCTCCCGCTGTTGACGTTGCCGGTGCCGCTGTCCGCGAGCGAGACCGCGGCCACTCCGACCGCCGTGATCCCCGCCGCGAGCAGCGAGAGGCCCAGCGGGCCGACGCGGATGGTGATGCCTCTCTTCTGCTTCATCGCCACTCCTTTGATGGGGTCCCGGTCGAGCCGGGCTCGACGACCATCAAGCCAGGAGGGCCTGAGAGGAGGCTGAGATCGAGCTAAGAAGCCGCTTGAGGTTCGCCCGCCGCGGGCTCACTCGGCCCGGCGAGCTTCGCCGCCTGGCGCTCGGGCGCGATCCGGACCACGTTCCAGGCGAGGCCGACCCGCTCCATCGCCCGGATCACGAGCGCCGACGGATCGAGCTCCCAGCGCCGCAGGCCGTGGACGGCCGAGCGCGGGAAGGCGTGGTGGTTGTGATGCCACGACTCCCCCAGCGAGGGCAGGGCGAGCCAGAAGACGTTGGTCGAGCGGTCCTCCACCTCGAACCTACGCGTGCCCATGAAGTGGCAGATCGAGTTGACGCTCCAGGTGACGTGATGGACGAAGAAGACGCGAACCAGCCCGCCCCAGAGCAGCCCGGTGGCCGCGCCGGCCGGCGTGCCGGTGATCAGGTAGCCGGCCGCGGCGGGCAGCGCGAGTCCAAGCACGACCAGGCTGACGAAGCGCCGGTTGATGAAGCGCATCCCCGCGTCCTCACAGAGGTCGGGGGCGTACTTGCTCCATTGGGCCCGGCCGTGCTCTGACAGCAGCCAGCCGGTGTGGGCGTGCCAGAGCCCGCGCAGCACCCCGGCGACGCCCTCGCCGTGCCCGACGTGCGGGCTGTGCGGATCGCCCTCCACATCGGTGTGCGCGTGATGCTTGCGGTGATCGGCGACCCAGGCGATCACCGATCCCTGCACCGCCATCGAGCCGAGCGCCGCGAAGGCGTACTCGGTCGGCTTGTGCGTGCGGAAGGCCCGGTGGGTGAGCAGCCGGTGGTATCCCACCGTGATGCCGAGCGCGGTCGCCACGTACATGACGCCGAACAGGGCGAGGTCGTGCCAGCTCACGGCGCGGTCCCAGAGCAGCAGGATGGCCGCCAGGGTGGCCGCGAAAGGAACCACGACGGCGCCCAGGTTGGTCAATTTGCCCGCGCGGGTCATATGCGCACGGTATGTGCGTGACCGCCACAAGAGTTAGGCTGAATCGCAACTCTTTCAACAGGTTCTTGTCACTCAGATGACAAATCAAGCTCAGATCGAGCCGTGGCGAGCGCTCTCCCCCGAGCTGGCCGACGCGATCGAGCCCGAGCTGCCCGCGGCGACCGAGGAGATCCTGGCAACGATCGCGCGCGAGGTGCCGGAGTACGCCCGGCCGCTCGAGGGCGGCTTCGGCGTCGCGATCCGGACCGGCGTGAGCGAGGCGCTGCGCCAGTTCGTCGCTCTGATCCGCGATCCCGACGCCGGCCGGGAGCCGGGCCGCGATGTCTACGTCGGGCTCGGCCGCGGCGAGCTGCGCGAGGGCAGGACGCTCGACGCCCTGCAGTCGGCTTACCGGGTGGGCGCGCGGGTCGCCTGGCGACGGGTCTCCGCCGCCGCGCGCCGCCATGGGGCGGACGCCGAGCAGCTCGGGCTCCTCGCGGAGGCGATCTTCGCCTACATCGACGAGCTCTCGGCTGATTCGGTCGAGGGCTACGCGCAGGCGCAGCGCGAGCTCGAGGGGGAGCGACAGCGCCGCCGGCGCGAGCTGCTCGCGCTGCTGCTCCGGGATCCGCCCGCCGATCAGGCCGAGCTCCGGGCGGCGGCGCAAGCCGCCGGGTGGAGGCTCCCGCGGACCGCCGCTCCCCTGGCCTTAGCGGAGAGGGACCTGGCGCGCGTCGCCCGGCGACTCCCGGCGGATGCCCTGACCGGCTCCGTGGACGAGATGGGCTGCGCGCTCGTCTCGGGTTCCGCCGGGGCGAGCCGGGCGGCCGAGCTCGCGCGCGCGAGTGAATCGGTCACCACCGCGCTCGGCCCGACCGTGCCGCGCGCCGAGCTCCACTCATCGTGGACGCTCGCCAAGGCAGCGCTCCGCGCCGCAGAGGCCGGGGCGATCGAGGTCGCGTCTCCGATCGCGGTCGAGGAGCACCTCGCCGACCTGCTGATCTTCGACTCCGGCGGTCTCGCTGAGCGACTCGCGCGCAGCCGGCTGGCTCCGCTCGCCGAGCTCACCCCGGCCGCGCGGGCGCGGATGGAGGAGACGGCGCTCGCCTTCGTGCAGCACGGTGGCAACGCCGCGGCCATGGCGCGCGCTCTCCATCTGCACCCACAGACGATCCGCTACCGGCTCGCGCGCCTGCGCGAGCTGCTCGGCGACCAGCTCGACGATCCCGACGCCCGCTTCGAACTGGAGCTGGCGCTCAGGTCGGCTCGCATCGGTGCATCCGCCCAGGCTTTGTACTAGTGTGCTAGTGCAATGGCACAGCAGCGAGAGGAGAGGCCGCTGCTCTCGGATCCGGTGCGATCCGACGATCTGCCCGTCGGCACGAGCCTGTCCTGGCTGCTGCGGGTCTTGATCCGCAGCGGGCGCCTCGCTCCCAGGCAACGCCTGCCGGGGGTGCGCGAGTTGGCCGAGGGCGCCGGAGTGAACGTGAACACCGCGCGAAGCGTCTACCGGCGGCTCGAAAGCGACGGGCTGGCGGTGTCGCAGCAGGGCGTCGGCACCTTTGTTGCGCCCTACGTCACGATCGCTCCCACGCTGGAGCAGTTCGCGGCCCAGGTCGCCGCCGAGGCGATCGCCCAGGGGATCGACTCGCGCGACCTGGCGCGGGCCCTCTATGCGGGCAGCTCGCCGCAGGGCCCGTTCGCCGAGCCGTTCGAGGAAGCCTCCCCCAAGCCGAGAACGCCCGAGGAGGAGCGCTCGGCGAGGGAGGCACTGCGCGGCCAGATCGCCCGCCTCGAGGCGAAGCTCGCTCCGTATGTCGAGGCGATGGGATCGGGGAAGGAAGGCCCATCGCCGATGGCGCAACCACGGCTCACCTCCATCGATGAGCTCGAGGCCACCCGCGACGAGATGGTCGCACGGCTGGAGAAAGCTCAGGCGGAAGCGAGCCGCAAGGACGAGCACCGCGGCGCTGCCCGGCGCTGGCGCGAGGAGGCGCTCGCCGATCCTTCAGCCCATCGCTGGGAGTACGTGACGCGGGAAGACCTTGGCGAGCCCGGCTGCGGGCGAGTCGAAGTCAAACCGTCCTGGGGGCCGGTCGGTGCGCTGATGGACTGGTGGCGGGTGAAGATGTCCTCGGGCTGCCCGTAGATGATCAGAGCGGTCGCCGATAGGACGTTCCTTCCCGCCAAGTCGCTCTTCGAGCAGGTCGGAGACATGGTGATCCTGACCGCGAAGACGGTCCTCTCCGCGGCTCGGCCGCCGTATCCCTACGGAGGCGAGTTCATCGGCCAGTTCCTCTTCGCGCTCCAGCTCTGCTGG
>JBKPTM010000354.1:0-7159 GCA_046765935.1 Actinomycetota bacterium
CCGCTCTACCGGCAGCCCGCGCTCGAGCGGTGGGCGCCATCCGAGCCCCTCGCGGAGACCGAGCGCATCTGCTCCGGGATCCTGGCGCTGCCGATGGGCTCCGCCATCCCGGAGGGGGCGCCGGACGAGGTCGTCGGCGCGATCCGCGCGGCGCTGGCCTCATAAGGGCGAACGGTCGCCGAACGCGGCGCTCGACTCGAACCCCACTCCGAAGAGCGGCAACCGCGAACGTCCCGGGGTGTGCGCTGTGGCGGGTACCGCGGGACGTTCGCCGCGAAGCGTTTCGCCGAACGTCCATGGTTGTCCGTGCTGGGGGGTGCTGCGGGACGCTCGGTGCGATCCCCTTCCCGAACGTCCCGGAGTGTGCGCTGGAGGGGGTGCCGGGGGACGTTCGCCCCGGTGGCCTACCGCCAGCGCTCGAGCAGCTCGTCGTCGGAGACGTCGCGCAGCTCGCGGGCCGGGACACCGACCACCACCTTGCGCGCCGGGACGTCGTCGACGACGACTGCACCGGCTCCGATCACCGCCTCCTCGCCGATCTCGACGCCCGGGAGGATCACGGCGCCGCCGCCGACTCGGCAGGCGCGGCCCAGCGTCGGGCCGTCGGGAGGATCATCGGATTCGTGGCGGCCCATCGCGTCGTCGTTGGTCAGGACGACGCCGGGGCCGAGGAAGACGTCATCCTCGAGCACGCTGCCGGCGGTGACGTAGCAGTTGCTCTGGATCTTGACGCGGACGCCGATCGAGACGTCGTTGTCGACCGCGCTGCCCCGGCCGACCACCGACTCGGCCCCGATCCGGGCTCGTTCGCGGACCTGCGCCTGGTCGCCGACCACTGCGCCCGCCCCAATCTCGGCGCCCGCGCTGACGACCGCGCCGGCGCACACCGCAGCGTCATCCGCCAGCGTTGCCGGCGGCGGCTCCGCGGTGGAGGCCGTCGAGTGGGTTCCGAGGACCGGCGGCTTGCCGATCACCGCGCAGTCGCCGATCACGGAACCGGTGCCGATCTTCGTGCCGGCGTGGATCACGACGTTGCCACCGATCTCGACGGCCTCGCCGATCAGTGCTCCCTCCCCGAGCAGCAGGCCGGGGGCCCGCTGGGAGGGCTCGAGTGTGCTCACGGCCCGGCGGGAATTCCCGGGCGATTCGCGCCGATGTCGGCCGGCGGCGGAACACGAACCGACGCGCCATCCTGCTCGAGCGACTTCTGGAGCGCCTCGAGGACCGTGACCACGCGGGCTCCGGCGACGCCGTCGGTGTGGGGACGCTCGCCGGTCCGCAAGCACTCGATGAAGTGGGCGCATTCGAGCCGCAGCGGCTCCGTGTTCAGAACCATCGGGCTGTGGACCGGGCCGGAACGCGTGATGTATTCGCCGTAGGTGTCGGAGAGCGAAGCGAAGCTGTTGTCCCAGATCGAGAGCTTGCGCTCCAGGGCCATGTCGTCGAGGGTGGCCATGCGCTCCGATCCCACCACGGTGATCCGCCGGACCTTGTGCGGGTCGAGCCAGGAGAGGTGCAGGTGGCTGACCAGGCCGCTGTCGAAGCGGATGTGGGCGAAGACGACGTCCTCGACGTCGTCCCGCATGAACGCCTCGCCGCGCGCCGACACCTCGGTGGGCTCGCCGTCGGCGAGCTCCAGCAGCACCGAGACGTCATGGGCCCCGAGGCTCCAGAGCGCGTTCTCGTCGGCGCGGAGCTTGCCGAGGTTGAGGCGCTGTGAGTGGACATAGCGGACCCTGCCGAGCTCCCCACGGGCGATCAGATCGGCGAGCTGGCGGACACCCGGGTGGTAGCTGAGCAGATGGCCGACCATCAGCACCAGGCCGCGCTCGTCGGCGATCCGCGCGAGCCGCTCGGCCGACTGGCTGTCGTGGGCGAGCGGCTTCTCGACGAAGCAGTTCTTGCCCGCCTCGAGCACCCGCTGTGCCAGCGCGGCGTGGGTCCCGCCGGGCGTCGCGACGACGATTGCCGAGAGGTCCGGATCGGTGAGCAGATCGTCCAGGTCGGGCGTGAAGCGGGTCCCGGGGTGGGAGGACTCCCAGTGCGAGCGCTTGTCGTCGTCGAGCTCGCAGCACCAGGCGAGTTCACAGCTCTCGAGCGTGGCGAGGTTGCGGGCCAGATTCGGGCCCCAGTACCCCATGCCGACTATGCCGACCCGCACTGACATCCCTGGGCAAGCATACGGCCGGCGCGCGAGCTTGGGTGAGATCTGCAAGCCGTGACCCGTGAGCTAGGCGAGCCAGCCGCCAACGGCGGCCGCGACTCGCTCGCCCGCCTCGCCCGCTCCGTAGATCTCGGCGGCCGGTGAGTTCTCCCCCGGAGCGGGCAGCTCCGAGAGAGCGCCCTCGACCGCCTCTGGGCGCAGGCCGATCAGCCGGTTCCAGCCGCTCTCGGTGGTCTCCACCCACTCCGTCTCCTCACGCATCGTCAGGCAAGGGACCGATGCCAGGAAAGCCTCCTTCTGCACGCCGCCCGAGTCGGTGATCACGGCGCGGGACGCCCGCACCAGCCGCGTCATGTCGAGATAGCCGAGGGGCTCGACCGCCGTGATTCCCCTCCCCGCGAGTCCGTCCAGGGCCCCGATCTCGTCCAGCCGCGCCCGGGTCCGGGGATGGATCGGAAAGACGACCGGCGCCGACTCCGCGACACGAGCCAGCACGTCGACCAGCAGGCGGAGCCGCTCCTGGTCGTCGACGTTGCCCGGCCGGTGCGCCGTCGCGACGCTGAAGCCGCGGGGCTCGAGCCCGAGGCGCTCGAGGACGTCCGACCGCTCGTCGGCGATCGGACCGAAGGCCAGCGCCACGTCGGCCATCACGTCGCCGGTGACTACGGCCTGCTCGCCCCGCCCCTCCTCCCGCAGGTTCTGAAGCGCGGTCTCGGTGGAGCAGAGCAGCAGCCCGCCGAGCGAGTCCACGACCAGCCGGTTGATCTCCTCGGGCATCGACCGGTTCCCGGATCGCATGCCGGCCTCGACGTGCACGAGGGGCACCGACGCCTTGGCGGCGACCAGCGCCCCGCCGAGGGTGGAGTTCGTGTCCCCGTAGACGAGCAGGGCGTCGGGCTCGAGCTCCGCCACGAGCGGTTCGAGGCGGGTGAGGATCGACGCCGTCTGCTCGGCGTGACTGCCGGAGCCGATGTCCAGCTCGCGATCGGGAGCGGGCATCTCGAGCTGCTCGAAGAAGATGTCCGAGAGCTCCGGGTCGTAGTGCTGGCCGGTGTGCACCAGGGTCTCCTCGGCGCGCTCGCGCAGGTGTGCCGAGACGGCGGCGGCCTTGACGAATTGCGGCCGGTTGCCGATTACTGTCAGCACCGTGGCTCTCCCTCGCTCCATCCCCGCACCCTATTCGCGGGCCAGGCAACCCAGCGATTGCCCCGCGCCCGGCGGGTAGTGTCCAAGGCATGGCGAGGGAGGGGACGAATGCCTGGTCCGAGGAGGTCGCCACCGACCTCGCGCGCAGCGCCCTTGCGTCGGTCGGGCTCGCCGACGCTTCGCTGACGCTGCTCAAGTTCGGCCTGCTCGCCAACTTCCGAGTGGAGAATCCGCCCCGGTTCCTCAAGGTCGCCGATCCCGGATTCCTCTCGGCCGAACCGATCCTCGAGCGCTCACTCCGCCTGAGCGCTTGGCTGAACGCCAACGGATTCCCAACGCCTGCGGCGGCCGAAGAGGGATTCGCCGAGCCGGTCGCCGTGGGCGACGCCTGGGCGGGCCTCTGGCGCTGGGAGGACGCTCGCGCCGAGCGGCCGCAGCCGAGGCCGACCGGAGAGCTACTCCGGCGCCTCCATGAGCTGCTCGCGGACTGCCCCGTGCCCCTCCCGGAGGTTGACCATCTCGAGGTGGGGCGACGCCATATCGCAGCGTTGCGGGAGAAGAGCGATCTCGACGAGGCCTCGATCGAGTTCCTGCTCGCCCGGGCCGACTCGATGGAGCGGGAATGGACCCGGTTCGGGAGCGAGCTCGGCACCGGGAAGATCCACGGCGACATCGCGGTGGACAACGTCCTGACCACGGCTCGGGGGTCGGTGCTGATCGACCTGGACAACGCGCAGGTCGGCCCAAGGGAATGGGATTTGGTCAAGGTGATCCCCGGCTCGCCTGGCGGTTGGGAAGAGGAGGAGTGGTCCGAGTTCACCCGCGGCTACGGGTATGACCCGCGTGGGACGCACGGAAGTGACGTGCTGCGCGAGGTCCGTCACCTGCGCACGCTGGTCTGGAAGCTCAGCGATCGCAGGTACACGGATCAGCTGGAGCGCGGAGGCCGGCTGCTGGACGAGTGGATGCGCAACCCGGGGAAGCGGTGCTACGAGCTCGACTGGGCCGGCACCGGCGTCGCCGCCTAGGTCCGCGGCTTGCGGTACGCGATCAGCCTGTGGGTCCGCAGAAACGGGAGGCGGGCGAGGCGCTGGTAGCGGTCGTCGGTGCGGCGACCGAGTCGCCGCGCGAGGGCGGGCACGAGCGTCAGGCTGAGCTGCTGCCGCGGCGTGAGCCCGACCGCGTCCAGGTCGTCGTCGCGCAGCAGGAGCGTGTGCCGGTTGAGGGGGTTGGGTACCCGTGGCTCGTACACGAGCAGCATTCCGCCGGGCGCCAGGACGCGCATTCCCTCGCCCAGGGCCTCACGTATCGCCCTGTGTGAGCCGAGAGATGAGAGAAGCGTGAGCTGGAGGACGACAGCGAAGCTTTCATCGGGGACCCGCAGGTTGCGGGCGTCCCCAACCTGGACCTCGGCGCCGGGCGCGCTCTCCCGGGCCGCGGTGACGCGCTCGGGCTGGATGTCGATCCCATGCAGCCGGCCGGGTTCGACGCCCGCCTCGATCAGCACGCGCAGCCACCAGCCCCTCCCACAGCCCGCGTCGAGGATCGCGCCCGTGCCCTCGAACCCGGGACCCGCGAGCTGGAGCAGGTGGTCGAGCAGCTCCCCGCGGATGGCCGCGTTTCCTGGGTTGTCCGCTGCCCAGGCGCGTTGCTTTCGCCGGCTTCGGGCGTACTGGGAATAGACGCGGTTAACTGCCCCACGATGAGAGTCACCCTGCTCACTCACTACTACCCGCCCGAGGTCGGGGCGCCGCAGGCGCGGCTCTCAGCCCTTGCGCGTGGACTGAGCCGACGCGGCGTCGAGGTCACGGTGCACACCGGATTCCCACACTACCCGGACGGGGTGATCCAGCCGCCCTACCGCAACCGGCCCTGGCAGAAGGAGGACAGCGACGGCGTACGGGTGGTGCGCAGCGCGGTCTATCCCGCACCCAACCGCGGCTTCGGCCGCCGGATCCTCAATCACGTCTCGTTTGCGTCGAGCGCGCTGGCGACCATGCCGGCCGCCGGCCCCGCGGATGCCGTAATCGTCGAGACGCCGCCGCTCCTGCTCGCCGGCTCGTCGATCGCCTATGCACGGGCCAAGGGCGCGGCGCTGATCGTGAACGTCTCGGACATGTGGCCCGACTCAGCGGTCGCGCTCGGCACCCTGCGCCGGCCGCGTCTGGTGAGCGCCGCGCGTGCCCTCGAGCACGCCTGCTACCGGTCCGCCGCGGCGATCGTCTGCCCGACCCGCGGGATCGAGGGCGCCCTGGGAGAGCTGCCCGAGGCGAGCGGAAAGGTCCACCGGATCCCGCCGAGCGTTGATCCCGAGCTCTTCCCGGCCGCGCCGCCGCGGCTCAACGGCACCTTCAGGGTCCTCTATGCCGGCACGGTGGGGATGAGCCAGGGAGTGGGGACGCTGATGGACGCCGCGGAGCTGCTCGAGGGCGACTCCGAGATCGAGATCGTGATCGCCGGTGACGGCGCCGAGGGCCCGGAGCTGCGGCAGCGCCTGGCCGAGGGCGGCCTGCACAACGTGAGGATGCTCGGCCGCGTGCCGCACGAGCGGATCCCCGAGCTCTACGCCGAGGCCGACGCCGCCGTGGTCCTGCTCCGCGACAAGCCCCTGTTCGAGGGCGCGCTGCCGACCAAGATGTTCGAGGCGATGAGCGCGGGCCGGCCGCTGGTGCTCTCCGCGGCGGGCGAGGCGGCGGCACTGGTCGCGGAGGCGTCCTGCGGTGTTGTCGTGCCGCCGGAGCGCCCCAACGAGCTCGCCACCGCGCTCACGGATCTGGCCCGCGACCGAGAGCGCGCCGGGGAGCTCGGTGCCGCCGGTCGCCAGGCCGTGCTCGAGGGCTACTCGCGCGAGAGCGCCTTCGACCGCTGGTACGGCCTGCTGACCAGCCTGACCGGCTAGCGCTACTGGGACTTCTGCTTCTTCGGCTGCTGGCCGGGCGTCTGCAGGGGCGATGCCCTCTCGGCGGTCTTCTCCGCAAGCTGGGCGAGGCCGACGTCCCTTGGGTTCAGGTCGCTCGCCCGCTGGTAGTAGTCGGCCGCGACCGCGAACCTCCGATCTCGCACCTCCAGGTCGCCCAGGAGGGTGAGCGTGACGAAGTTCCGCGGCTCCTTATCGAGGGCGTCCTGGAGCTTGGCGCGCGCCTCGTCGCGCTGTCCCTCCGCCTCCAGCGCCGAGGCCTGCAGGTAGAGCGGGATGACCGAGACGGGATTGAACTTGGCCGCCGTCTGGGCGGCCGAGAGCTGCGCCGAGACCGATTGACCCTGCTCGTCACGCGCCTTGCGGATGTAGAGGTCGCCCAAGTAGAGGAAGATCACGCTGATCGCGGCGACGGTGAGGAGCGCCGCAACCCCGAAGCGCGCGACCAGCCTCTCGCGCTCCTTGAACCAGGAGAGCTGGAGGGGTGGGGGCCTGTCCTCGGCGCGACCGCGGGGGACCGCCGCCAGGGCCAGCGATAACACGCCGAGGCCGGTAACGGTCGGGATCAGCCAGAGCCAGTCGGTCACGGACTGCCCGATCACGACCGCTCCACCGGCCGCGAGCCCCGCGATGATCCGGCGGTCGTTGGGGGGAGCCTCCCTGGCCGAGCGTGCGACCCCGATGCCGAGCGCCACGATGGCGCCGACGACCAGGAGGAAGCCGACCAGCCCGGTCTCCGCCAGGAGCCTGAAGGGAAGGCTGTGCGGGTCCTCCAGGTTGCGATCGGTATCCCGCTTCTCGTAGTAGTCGAACGTGTAGTTCCCCTCGCCGACGCCACCGATGGGAGCCGATTCGAATTCCTTCCACGAGACCCGCCAGAGGTCGTAGCGCTGGCCCCCGACCGAACCGAGCCTGGTCGAGCTCGTCGAGGC
>JBKPTM010000355.1:0-5795 GCA_046765935.1 Actinomycetota bacterium
GACTCCTGGGAGGGCGCGCGCGTGATCCCCTGGCCTCCCAGGGCGTCAAGCAACACGAGGAGCCCGCCGCGCAGCTCGGGATCCGGGATCTCAGAGATCAGCTGGGCCGCACCCTGGTCTACCCCGAGATCGCTCGCCTTCTGGCCCCAGAGCCCGTGTGGATCGCGATCGCGCGGCAGCGCGGGAACGACGGTGTCGCAGACGGCGGTCAGGATCGCGCGCTGCGAGTCGCTGAGCGCCATGGCGGCTTCCTCTCCGAGGCCCATCGAGGAGGCACTTTACCCGGGACTGGCCGCCTGGCCAGATGCGAGGGTGCGCCGCAGGGAAGCGAGGCGCAACCCGTTTCATTCAAGTCCACGTGCAGTCGCCGCGGCCAGCAACGCCAACGCGCACCCGGCGGCCCCGATCGCGAACGCGGGGCCCGCGCCGTGGTGCTGAGCCAGCACGCCGGTCAGCGCGGCGCCCACGCCGCTGCCGATCGCGCTCGAGGTCGAGGACCAGCCGAACGCCTCGGCCAAGAAGCGCGGTGACGCGAGATCGAGCATCACGATCAGCGTGGTCAGGACGGGCGTTAGCACCGTCCCGAGCACCAGCAGGACCCCACCCGCGAGCGCGAGGCTGTCGATCGGAACGAGGAGCGCGAAACCCGCCGTGCTCAGTGAGAGCACGACGACGAGGCGGGTGCGCGGTGGCGTGGACCAGCGGCGCGCGCCGTAGATCAGCCCACCCGCGATCCCGCCCACGGAGCTCAGTGCGATCAGGAACCCGGCGGCCGACGGGTGACCTCGGGAAGTAGCCAGGGCGGGCACACCGATCTCGATCCCACCGAGCGAGATCCCGAACAGGAACTCGAGCAGCAGGACCAAACGCACACCCCTCGCACGGAGCGGGCTCGCGCCGCGGTCCTCGGGTGAGAGGCCCGAACGATGTGGAACGGACAGCCCCAGCCAGACCAGGCCGACCCCCGAGATGAGCGCCACGGCGATCAGCGCCGCTGTGGGCGAGGCTGCCCCGGCGAGCACGCCGACCAGCAGCGGCCCGGCCAGGATCGACCCCTCCTGGATCATCCCGATGACGCTGTAGACGGTCGTGCGATCCTCGCCCGCGAGATCCGCCCAGACCAGCCGCTGCGTCTGCGAGACCGGCGGCAGCCCCAGCCCCGCCAGGAGGGACACGACGACCGCCGCGACACCGGGAAGGCCCGAGCGGGCGATCGGCACCAGAGCCAGCAGCGCCAGGGTGTGGCCGATGGCGACCAGGACGAGGACGTGGCGCGGCCCGTGCGTGTCGATCAGCCGGCCCTGGATCGGTCGCGCGATCGCCGTCCCGGCGAGAAATCCGGCCGTTGCCACGCCGGCCAGCCCCAGCGAGCCGCGGGTCTGCTGGATCAGCAGGATGAGCGCCAGCACCGCGCCGCCCTGGCTGAGCTGCGCGAAGAAACCAGCGAGGGCCTGGGCCCTGAAGCGGGGCTCAGCGAGAAGCGGTCGGTAGAGGGTGAGGTCCGGCAAGGCCGGACCGCACGCTACTTCCGGCAGGTCACTTCTTCAGCAGCTTCACCTTCCGCTTGACCGTCTTGGCGGCGTTCCCGGTCGCGTTGTAGATGACCTTCGCCTTGATCTTGACCTTGCCGCTGGCATTCAGCGCCTTGCGCTTCTTGCCCTTCGGGATCACCTTGAGCTTGAGCCGGCCGTTGTCGTGGACCTGCACGGTCTTCGTCTTCAGTCCCTTGCCCTTGATCGTCACGCTGCCGGCGTCGGGCAGAGGCAGGATCACCAGCTGCTTGGCCGTCCCCTTCTTCTTGTTCCGCTTCAGCTTGCCGAGCTTGAAGGCATTGTCCGGCTGCAGCTCGAAGGCGCCGATGTCGGCGCCGTCGCCGCCTGCCGCATTGGGAATCGACGGGAAGTCGATCGGCCGCAGCACCCCGCGCTGGTCGGTGGTCAGGCCGAACGCCTTGCCCTTGTCGATCACGGGACTGCCCACCGCCGGTGCCTCAGTTGGGGTTGGGCCGCCGTTGTTCTGCAGCGGGCCGAGTTGCGGGTCGGCCCCGAGCAGATTGGGGCCAGTCTGATTGAACAGGCCGGCGGGGCCTGGGTTCCCAATGAGGCTGAAGGCGACGTTCGCTGGATACTCGAAGTAGACGTCGCCGAACTGCGGATCGTTGGTGGACGTGTTGCCCGAGATGATCGTGTTGTCGATCTCCGGCGCCGGATCCGAGGAGCTTTCGATGTACGCCTCCACGCCACCGGCTGTGTTCATGGTCGTGTTGCCGGTGACCGTCGAACCCTGGAGCGTGAGCTTCTCTCCGTTCGCCCCGCAGCAGAACCAGATGCCACCGCCGTCGTCGCTCACGGCGTGGTTCGTGGCGATCGTCGAGTTCTGGACGGTCAGGTTGCTGGGGTCGGTGCCCGACGAGTAGATCCCGCCGCCATCGTAGGCGCTGTTGTCGAAGATCGCCGAACCCCGAATGGTCGCGTCGCTGGCGGCGAAGATCCCACCGCCATAGCCGTCGCCCACCGTCGGGTTCGCACTGTTCCCGCTGATCGTCGAGTCGAGCACCGTCAGGTTGCTACCTGTCGCGCCACTCGAAAAGATGCCCCCGCCGAAGTGATCCGCCTGGTTGCCCGTGATCACGGAGCCAGACACCGTCAGGTTGGCATCTTGATTGAAGATGCCGCCGCCGTTTGAGCTGTAGGTGGAGGCTGTGGCGTGGCCGCCGGTAAGCGTCAGTCCCGAGATCGTGATCGGGTCGCCTGGGTTCCCCGTGGCCTCGGGGAAGTCGAAGCCCGTGTAGATGATGTAGCCGACGTTGTTGGTTCCCCTCAGGGTGATCTTGTCGGCCCCGGGGCCCTGGATATTCATCGCGGAGCCGGGATAGAGGCCGTTACCGCTGAAAGTGCCGACATTGATCGTCCCGCTCAGACCGGAGGCGAAGACGATGTCGTCCGAGCCTGGGCCGTTAGCGGTGGCGTCGTTGACCGCCTGACGCAAGCTGCCGGCGTCCGAGTCGTTGAGGTTCGAGACGGTGAAGGTGGCACCCTGGGCGCTGCCTGTCGCCGCCAGGGTCGCGCCCATCGCGATAGTGGCGCCAGCGGCGATCCGCCGCTTGCTCGCGATCCGTTGCTCCGCGTGCTTCCTCTGCTCGGCCTTTCGCCGCCGCTGCCTCTGACTCATTCGCGCCTCCTCCGTGGACCTAGGTCAGCGGGAACCTATTCGCGGCGATCACCTGGTGTCAACCTGACCGTTCGTCCGCGAACAGCTGCGTCTACGTCAACACGAAGTAGTCGCGGTGCACCGCCTCCTCGGAGGCGTGCGGGATCAGCTCACGGACCTTGTCCGAGCGCAGGCCCTTGATGCGGCGGAGCTCGCCCGCCGAGTAGTTGACGATCCCCTTGCCGATCGTCTGGCCGTTGGCGGTGACCTCCACGGCGTCACCGGCCTCGAAGTCGCCCTCGACCTCGGTGATCCCGACCGGCAACAGGCTGCTGCCGCTCTCGCGCAGCACGCGCGCCGCTCCGTCGTCCACGCGCAGCCGCCCATGGCTCGGCTTGGCGTAGCGGAGCCACAGCTTGAAACTCGACGCACGCTCCCGGTGAGGCGCGAAGCGCGTCCCGGACTCCTCTCCTGAGGCCGCCGCGACCAGCGTTCCCTCGGCGGTGCCGTCGCAGATCACGGCGGCGATGCCGGAGGCGCCCGCCATCCCGGCGGCAGCCACCTTGCTGCGCATCCCGCCCAGGCCGAAGGGCGAGGTGTGCTCCCCGATCTGGTAGCCCGCCAGCTCGGACTCGTCGCTGACCTGCGTGACCAGCTCGGCGTCCGCGTGGCGCCGGGGGTCCTTCGTGTAGAGACCGGCTTGGTCGGTGAGCAGGACGAGCAGCCGCGCCTCGAGCATGATGGCGACCTGAGCCGCGAGGAAGTCGTTGTCGCCGAAGGTGATCTCGTCGGTGGCGGTCGTGTCGTTCTCGTTCACCACCGGGACCACGCGCCACTCGAGCAGGCGGCGCAGCGTACGACGGGCGTTCAGGTAGTGGGTCCTCAGCTGGAGGTCCGAGGCCGTGAGCAGCACCTGCGCGGCTCGGACATCGGCGTGCGCGAGCCTCTCCTCATAGGCCCGGAAGAGGCTGCCCTGCCCGATCGCGGAAGCTGCCTGCAGCTCGTCGATCGCCGAGGGGCGCCGCCCGAGCTCGAGCACCCGCATCCCCCGGGCGATCGCGCCGGACGTGATCAGCACGACGTTCTCGCCGCCGGCGTGCAGCTCGGCGACCTGCGAGCAGACGCGGTCGAGGACCTCCGTCCGGAGCGCTCCCTCCTCCCCGGCCACGATGGAGGAGCCGAGTTTCGCCACCACGGTCATCGCGGCGGAGTGTAGGTACGGCCAACTGAGCGGCTGCAGGCGCCGCGGCAGCTAGCCGGGATCCAGCTCGAACTCGAGGTCGCCCACCACCACCTCGTCGCCCGGCTCGAACCCGGCGCGCTCCAGCTCGGCTATCACGCCGATCTCCCGCAGCCGACCCTCGAGGTAATCCAGAGCCTCAGGGTTCTCGAGGTCGTGACGCGCGATCAGCAGCTCGATGCCGCGCCCGCTGACCCTGAACCGCCCATCGCCCTCCGGGACCACCTCGAAGCCCTCGGCCTCGCCTGGCCGGTAGACGCGGTGCTCGGCCTCGAAGCCCTCGCGTGGAGCCGGCGCAGGCTCCTCCGGGAGGGCGGCGAAGATCGCGCGCACCAGCTCCTCGAGTCCGGCGCCCGTCGCGGAGGAGACGCCGAGCACTTCGACGCGAGCCGAGTCGAACTGCTCGCGCCACTCGGCGACCATCCCCTCCGCTTCCTCCGGGGGAACCAGGTCGATCTTGGAGAGCGCGATCAGCTCGGGCAGCTGATCGAGGCCGGCGCCGTAGCCTGCGAGCTCCTCTCTAACCGTGCGGTAGTTCGCCCTCGGATCCCCCTCGGCGGGCGCGACCTCTACCAAATGGATGAGCAGGCGGCAGCGCTCGAGATGCGCCAGGAACTCATGGCCGAGCCCGGCGCCCTCCGCGGCCCCCTCGATCAGGCCCGGGATGTCGGCGAGCACCAGCTGCCGATCGTCGAGCTCGATCGTTCCGAGGTTGGGCTCGACCGTGGTGAACGGGTAATCGGCCACCTTCGGATCCGCCCGGGTGAGCCGCGCCAGCAGCGATGACTTGCCGGCGTTCGGCAGGCCGACGAGGCCGACATCGGCAAGCAGTTTGAGGCGCAGCTCGATGTCGCCCGATTCCCCCTCCAGGCCCTGCTCGGCGAACCGCGGGGCCTGCCGGGTCGAGGTAGCGAAGCGCTTGTTCCCGTGGCCGCCGGATCCCCCGCGGGCGACCACAACCCGCTGCCCGTCCTCGAGCAGCTCGGTCTCAGAGCCGTCCAGTCCGCGCACCACCGTCCCAGGCGGCACGGCGATCACCTTGTCCTCTCCCCTCTCGCCGTGCTGGCGCTTGCCCTTGCCATGCTCGCCGCGCCCCGCGCGGAAGTGCCTGCTGCGCCCGAGCGAAAAGAGGTCCCGGAGCTGGGCATCGCAGAGCAGCACGACGTCGCCGCCGCGGCCCCCGTCGCCCCCGTCCGGGCCCCCGCGAGGCACGTGCGCCTCGCGGCGGAAGCTGACCACGCCGTTGCCGCCGCGGCCGCCCTCCACGTAGATCTTCGCTCGATCGAAGAGCATGCCGCGAAGTTAGGGACTCGTCCCGCCCATCGCGGTCGAGGCGCTGCCCGCTAGCCGGCCTCCGGCGCGGGTCGGGCTCGGCGCGGCAGCCAGCGCCGCCAGCGCCCGGGTG
>JBKPTM010000356.1:0-6631 GCA_046765935.1 Actinomycetota bacterium
ATCCACCTCCTGGATCCACTCGCGAATCGCATTGGAAAGCGGCGACTCGAGCGGCGAGCTGTTGCCGACCACGGCCTCGCTGAACTCGACGGTGTAGTCCCCCTCTCCGATCAGCGCCCGCAGCTCGGCCAGGGCCTCGTCCTGGCCGTCTCCGGGCGGGACCCGGCAGTCGATCAGCACCTCGGCCTCGGAGGGGATCACGTTCGCCTTCTTGCCGCCCTCGGCGATCGTCGGAGTCAGCGTCACGCTCAGCATCGGCTCCACCAGATAATCGGCGAGCATCGGCTGCTCGGCGCGCAGGCGAGCGAGCCCGGCGCGGACGCCCTCATCACCGCGGAAGGGCTCGCCGAGGAGCGCCTCGAGCAGAGCCTCGCCGACCTCGGTCGCCCTCGGCTGGGGCTGTTCGGAGAGCGCGGCGATGTAGGTCGCGAGCTCGAGCAGGGCGTTCGCGCCGATTCGCGGTATCGAGGCATGTCCGGCGCTGCCCTTCGTGCGCAGCCTCATCCGGAAGATGCCCTTCTCGCCCACGCTCAGCGTGTAGAGCCGGCGGCCGCCGAGCTCGACAAGATCGCCGCCTCCCTCGTTTACGACGAAATCCGCGCGCACCTTGTCGGGATGCTGCTCGCAGAGCCACTGCGCGCCGAGCCCGCCGCCGACCTCCTCGTCGGCGGTCAGCACCAGCTTCACCTCTCCGGCGGGGCGCCAGCCGCTCTCCCCGAGCGCGACGGCCGCCGCCACCTCCGCCGCCACCTGGCCCTTCATGTCGAGGGCTCCCCTGCCCCGCACCCAGCCGTCGACGACGTCGCCGGCCCAGGGGTCGAAGCTCCACTCGCCGGGATCCGCGCGCACGGTGTCGAGGTGCCCGAGGAAGGCCAGAACCGGTCCGTCCTCGTCCCCGCGCAGCCGGGCGACCAGGTTGGGACGGCCGGGCTCGGCCTCGAGCAGCTCGCAGTCGAAGCCGGCGGCGGTCAGCATCCCCCGAAGGAGCTCCTGGGCCTGCCCCTCGTTGCCGGGCGGATTGACGGTGTTGGTCTGAATCAGGCGGCCGAGCAGCTCGACCGCGGAGGGGCCGAGGCGCTCCGGGACTGCCGTCGTGGCGGTTCCCTCCTCCATTGGCCCAGCTTAAGGGAGGTCGGCTGCGGCCTAGGGGAGCGGCGCGCCGGCCAGCGCCAGGACCACGCCGATCGCCCCGGCGCTCACCAGCGTCACCACCACGCCCAGGCGGACGACGAGCAAAGCGACCGCCGCTGCCGCGAGCACAGCGATCTGCCAGCCCTCGCTAACAGCCCCGGCGAGGGTGACGGCTGAGCCGAGGATCGCGCCGATTGCGGCGGGACCGGCCCCGTCGAGAAAGGCCCGTGCCTTCGCGTTTCCGCGCAACCGCTCGAAGCGCCCGCCGCCGAGCAGGATGAACGAGAACGAGGGGACGAAGGCGACGAGCGCCGCGAGCAGCGCTCCGCCGACGCCGTGCGCCGCGTAGCCCACGGCGGCCACGGTGGCCACGACCGGCCCCGGCGTCACCTGTCCGAGCGCGACGGCGTTCAGGAACTGTGCGTCCGTCATCCAGTGGTAGACGTCCACAGCGTCCTGCTGCATCAGAGGGATGATCACGAAGCCCCCGCCGAACGAGAGAGCGCCGACCTTGAACGCGGTCCAGGCGAGGGCGCCGATGCCGCCGGACGATGCGGTGCCGGCAAGCAGGGCGATGGGGCTCCAGGTGCTCGCCTCGCCGCGAAGCCAGGTGCGCCGAGCGATCTCGAGCAGCCCGCAAGCGACAAGGACCAGGACGAGGTAGGGCCCGATCAGGATCGCGGCCACGATGCCTGCGACCAGGTAGCCGAGCCACCGCAGCCGATGCCCGTGGCCCTCCATTGCGTGTTGGTAGCTGGGGCCAACCAGCTCGCTCCCGGCCCGAACGGCCACGGCCGCTACGGCGGCGCCGGCTCCGGCTCCGGCCCCGCGGACCCAGTCGGGCGGAGCAGACGACAGGAAGAGGACGGAGAGCCCCAGCACCATCACGACGGCGGGCACAACGAACCCGAGGCCGCCGATCACGGCGCCCCACGGACCCCCCACCCGATAGGCGCAGAAGATCGACAGCTGCGTCGATGAGGGGCCGGGAAGGAGCGAACACGCCGCGTTCGCGTCCTCGAAGGCGCGGGCGTCCATCCATTCGTTGCGACGGACGACCAGCCGGCGGAGGAGCGAGATATGGGCCGGGGGACCGCCGAAGCCGGTCAAACCGATCGACAGCCACTCCCGCGCAATCACCCCCAGCGGAGCCGTGGCGCGGTTCATACTCGGGGAGCATGGCGAACCAGGGAGACCGCCTCTTCGAGACCGGCGGCGAGACGCCGCGCACCGGCGTGCCTCCCGAGGAGGCGCCGCTGGCCACGCGGATGCGCCCGCGGGACCTGGACGAGTTCGTCGGACAGTCCCACTTACTCGGCGAGGGGTCGGCGCTGCGCGTCGCCATCGAGTCGGGCGAGCCACATTCCGCGATCTTCTACGGGCCGCCCGGCACCGGAAAGACGACGCTGGCGCGGATCATCGCCGCCCGGATCGAGGGCGCCTTCGAGGAGCTCTCCGCGGTCAACGCGGGGCGCGCCGAGGTCCGCGAGGTGATCGCGCGCGCCGAGGAGCGCCGCGCCTCCGGCCGCCCGACGATCTTCTTCCTCGACGAGATCCACCGCTTCAACAAGGCCCAGCAGGACGCCCTGCTCCCGGCGGTCGAGGAGGGCCTGGTCACGCTGATCGGCGCCACCACCGAGAACCCCTACTTCGAGGTCAACTCGGCCCTGCTCTCCCGCACCCAGATCTACGAGTTCCGGCCGCTCACCGATCAGGAGATCGAGGGCCTGCTGCGGCGCGCCCTCGCCGACGAGCGCGGTCTGCCGAACGCCCCGGCCGTGCCCGACGAGGCGCTCGCGATGCTGGCCGCCCGCTCTGGCGGCGATGCACGAGTCGCCCTGGCCGCGCTCGAGCGCGCGGCAGAGACGACCGAGGCGGCGGGCGAGAAGGAGATCTCGATCGCGGCGGTGGAGGACGCGCTGCAGCGGAAGGCGCTCCTCTATGACCGGGAGGGAGACAAGCACTACGACTACATCTCGGCCTGGATCAAGGCGACCAGGGGATCCGACGTGGACGCCTCGATCTACTACCTCGCGGTCATGCTGGAGGGCGGCGAGGATCCCCGCTTCATCGCCCGCAGAATGGTCATCTTCGCCTCCGAGGACGTGGGTAACGCCGACCCGCAGGCGCTCGTCGTGGCCAACGCCGCGGCGCAGGCGGTCGACCGGGTCGGGTTGCCGGAATGTGCCCTCAACCTCGCCCAGGCTGCCGCGTACCTCGCCCTGGCGCCGAAGTCGAACGCCTCGACGCGCGCCATCTCCAGGGCCAGCGCCCACGTCCGCGAGCACGGCGCCGCCGAGCCGCCGCCCTATCTCCAGGACGCCCACTATCCCGGCGCCCGCAAGCTCGGGCGCGGCGAGGGCTACCGCTACCCGCACGACGAGCCGGACGCGGTGAGCGACCAGCCGCTCGCCCCGAAGTCGGTGCGCGAAGAGCGCTTCTACGAGCCGAGCGAGCGCGGCTTTGAGGCCGAGCTGCGCGACCGCCTCGAGCGCCTCCGCGAGCTGCTCGGCAAGCGGCGCGACCAGCGTTAGCCGCAGATTAAGAGCGCGCGCGAGCGAATCGTTGCGCGGCGCAACCTTTCGGAGAGGGCCGTGTTCTGTGGGTCGTCTGACGCTCTGGCAGTCGTGCGGTTCGCCGGAGCCGGCGCGTAAAAGCCGGGGAGTGGACACGGAGGCCGGGAGCTCGGGGATTGCTCTCGGCCTCCACTACTTTTCGTCGGGCAAGTGGGAGGAGGGAGACAGCGGCCTCGGCGGGAGGCCGCTGTGTGCGCGCATCGCTGCGAGAAGGGGAAGCCCACCCGGTGGGGCGACGTAGAATCGCCTCGACGAGCGCAAGCGACGAGAGGAAGCAGGCGATGGAGGCGAGCTCCAGCAAGACGACGACCGGCCGGAAGTCAGGCGCAAACGGCAGAACCGGCAACGGCGCGGCGCCCTCCAAGACGCAGAAGAAGTCCGCCGCCAAGCGCTCGAAGGCGAAGGGCGGGCTCGAGTCGTTCAACCCGGCGACGGGTGAACTGATCGGCAGCGTCGAGACGCTCACCCCGGCCAAGGTTCAGGGCGTCGTGGACGACGTCGCCGAGGTCCAGCCCTTCTGGGCGGCGCTCACGCTCGAGGACCGCGCTCGCTACATGCGGCGCGCGGGCGACGTGCTGCTCGAGGACATCGACGAGGTAGCCGAGCTGCTCACCAACGAGCAGGGCAAGCCGCGGGTGGAGAGCTACACGATGGAGATCCTGCCGACGATCGACTCTCTCAAGTGGATCGCCGAGAACGGCCCCGAGATCCTCTCCGACGAGAAGCTCTCGATGCCGCTCATGCTGAAGTCGAAGAGCGCCAAGTTCACCTACGAGCCGATCGGCGTCGTCGGCGTGATCGCGCCGTGGAACTACCCCTGGTCGATCCCGTTCGGCGAGGTGGCCATCGCGCTGATGGCCGGCAACGGCGTGGTTCTCAAGCCCGCCAGCCTCACCCCGCTGATCGGCGAGCGGATCCGGCAGACCTTCGAGAAGGCCGGCCTGCCGGAGGGCCTCGTCCGCACCGTGCACGGCGGCGGGCGGATCGGCGACGCGCTGGTCAAGTCCACCGCGGGGAAGATCTTCTTCACGGGCTCGGTCGAGGTCGGCCGCAAGGTCGGGGTGGAGTGCGCCAAGCGCATGAAGGGATCGGTGCTCGAGCTCGGGGGCAAGGACCCGCAGATCGTCTGCCCCGACGCCGATCTCGCCAACGCGATCTCGGGCGCGGTCTGGGGCGGCTTCGCGAACGCCGGCCAGACCTGCTCCGGAATCGAGCGCGTCTACGTGCACCGGGACGTCTCCGATGCCTTCATCGATGGCGTGGTGCGCGAGACCGAGCGGCTCACCGTCGGCGACCCGCGTGAATGGACCACCGAGATCGGCCCGATGGTCTCGGACGACCAGGCGAAGATCGTCAACGAGCTGGTCGACGACGCCGTCGAGAACGGCGCGACCAAGCACACCGGGGGCCCGACCAAGGTGGAGGGCATGAAGGGCAGCTTCATCGCGCCGGTCGTGCTGACCGGGGTCACCCACGAGATGCGGATCATGAAGGAGGAGATCTTCGGTCCCGTCCTGCCCGTGATCACGGTCGACTCCGAGGAGGAGGCGATCGAGCTGGCCAATGACTCCGAGTTCGGGCTCGGCGCGTCCGTCTGGACCAAGGACCGCGCCAAGGGCGAGCGGATGGCACACCAGATCGAGTCCGGGATGGTCTGGACCAACGACCACTCGTTCTCCCACGGCGCCTGCGTCTGCGCCTGGGGCGGCGTCAAGGACTCCGGCCTGGGCCGCTCGCACTCCAAGTTCGGCTTCTACGAGTGCGTGAACATCAAGCAGCTCGCCTGGGAGCCGGGCTGGGCGCGTGACATGTGGTGGCAGCCGTACGACCGCAAGCTCGGGGACGCGATTCGCTCCTCGGCGAAGCTGCTCTACGGCCGCAACGGCAACCGGCTGCAGGCCCTGCGCGAGGGGCTCCGCCCACTGCTCGAGGTCACCCGCCGAACTATGCGCAAAGGCTCATAAAACCGGGCGAACGGCCTCGGTTTTGCCGCAAATAGGGGGCGTCGCGGCCTGAATAGTGGGGGGATGGCGCCGGGAGCCTTGCTACAGTCACGCGCGCACTTCCGCTGAATCTCCGCCAACGGATGGCGGAGATCGGGGGAACCACAAGTTGGGGCGAATCGCGGGCAGTACGCCGCGTAGCGCGATCTTTCAGCGCGAGCCCGTCAGCTAACCCCGTAAGCAACGAAAGAGGAAGGGTTCGACGAGTTCGTCCTATGCCGTCCTATGCCGTCTGCATGATTTTGGTGCGGGCAACGGGTCTTTTTAGGTAGCCGGCCCCCGGACGTCCATAGGGCCAAACAACCCACAGTCGCTAAAGGCCGAGCCATCAAATGGTCGATGTAAGCCGTTGGCGCGCTGCGACAGATGTCCAAATCGGACTAACGGAAAACCACCGGGCAATTACCGCAATATGACTGCAAATCGACGTTTTCACCGCCTCTTCGCGCCCCTCGCACTGCTGGTCGTGTTGCTGGTCGGCGTGCTCGCGGCATCGGCACTCGGCAGCGGAGCGCACACTTCGAAGGCGCGGGTCGCCGGCTCGGTCACGGTGAGGAGCAAGACCTTCACCCTCAACAGGCCGGATCAGAAGCAGCGTCTGACGGTTGGCTGCCCCGGCCGCCAGCGCCCGCTCGGCGGCGGCATGACGAGCTCGCCACCGCCCAGCGGCGGAGGTGAGGGCGTCTACCCGCACTCCTACGAGCGCCTCGGCGTCCAGGGCGGCTGGCACGTCACCGCCGTGCTCTATGACCCCGACCACGGCAGCACGCAGGCGCGCAGCGTCACCCTGCAGGTTGCGTGCGGGCCCAGGCTCGGGCACGTCACCCCGCCCCACAAGACCACTTACGTGAAGCCCGGGCAGACCAAGACCGTCGTCGCGACCTGCCCCGGCCGCCGCCACCTCTTCTCGGGCGGCTTCCA
>JBKPTM010000357.1:0-2886 GCA_046765935.1 Actinomycetota bacterium
GCTTCGGGCGAGACGCCATACGGCTTCGACTTCACGCCGGAGGGCTCGCTGATCGTCACCGAGGCGTTCGGCGGCGCCTCTGGCGCCGCGGCCGCTTCCTCGTATGCCGTTGCCGGCGGCGGCCAGCTCACCGCGGTGAGCGGTTCGGTCGGCGACACCCGCAGTGAGTCTGCTGGGCCGCGGTGACGAACGACGGCCAGTACGCCTATGTCACTAACTTCGGCGACTGCACCGTGTCGTGCTATGAGATCGCCGGCGACGGAAGCATCGAGCTGCGGGATCCAGTGGCCGCCTCGACCCGCCAAGGTGAGAAGGGCCTTCGCGACGAGGCCATCTCGGGCGACGGACGCTACCTGTACGCGATCGACGCCGACGCGCAGAAGGTGTTCGGGTGGAGCGTAGGCCAAGACGGGGACTTGACCGCGGTCGGCGCCTTCGAGGGAGTCCCGGAGACTGTGGCTGGGCTGGCCGCCGGCTGAGTGGGATCGCAGCACAGGGCCCTGCTGACGCGATACCGATGAGGCTCGAGCCGCTCTATCGCGCGCTTCGGCGCGCCTCAGACCCGCAAGCGGTCGAGATCCGGGATCGCCCCGTTTGCTCATATCGTCACTAACCCATCGAAAGGAAGCAACATGGCTGACCATGTCCAGGTGGTGAACCGCCGGCTCGACGCGAGCGAGAACGAGGCGCTGACAGCCATTGCCCGGATGGGCGCGGACGCGTTCGGGTATACGGCGGACCTCCGGATCGACCGCGGACTCGCGGAGCTCCTGCGGCTGCGGGTCTCGCAGCTCAACAACTGCACCTACTGCCTCAACCTGCACTACGAGGCGGCCCGCGAGGCCGGCATCTCCCGGGCCAAGATCGACACCCTGACTGCATGGTGGGAAACCGAGCTTCACTCCGAGGCCGAACAGGCGGCGCTCCGCTACGCCGAGGCGCTCACCCGCGTGGCCGACACTGACCGGGACACGGCGTTCCAGCGCTTCCACGACGCGCTCGCCGAGCACTTCAGCCCGGAGGAGATCCTCGAGATCGTCGCCGTCGTCGTCAACATGAACGTCTGGACCCGGATCAAGCTTGCCGAGGGCTCCATGCCGGGCCCGGGCTGAGGCGCACCGCTTTCCTGCAAAGCAGCACCCTGTCGGGCGAGCGCCCGTGGTACCGCTTTGGTACCGGATGCATCGTCCGATCTGTGCAGAGCGTCCACGGGCGTGGACACATAGGACACGCGGGGCGCTCGGGGGCGGATCTACACCAACCGCCTGTCGGCTGGGGGCCGAAAGGTCGCTGCCCGTTATGACCGTGCGAAGGCACCTCGCATGCGGCGGCCGAAGGCGACCACGCGCGCGAGATGCCCACAGTACGGAGCGCCGGGACAGCGCGTGAACGAGAGCGCGATCGCCTCGACGGGTTCGTCTTTGGCCTCGCGGCGGCGGGGCGGTAAGAGCGCCAGCGCCAGGACCACGCCGAGGGCGCAGAGCACCGCCGCGACCACGAATGCGCCCTTGAAGCCGTGGGTCAGCGCGACCGGGAGTGGCGAGCCACTCTCAAGTGCGCTCGTCGAGCGGCTGGTCGAGACCGAGGAGAGGATCGCCAGGCCCAGCGAGCCGCCGACCTGCTGCGTGGTGTTGAGCAGTCCCGAGGCCAGCCCCGAGTCGCCGCCCGCGACGCCGTTGGTGGCGGCGATCGTGATCGGCACGAACGACATTCCAAGGCCCGCCCCGAGGACGATCATTGCCGGCAGAACGTGGCTCGCGTAGTCGCCATGACCGTTGACGCGTGTCAGGAGCACGAAGCCGACCGTCGAGACGAGCAGGCCGAAGCTCAGCACCGGCTTGGGCGTGAATCGGTCGACGAGGCGGGAGGCCAGCGCCGAGGCTCCGATGAGAGTCAGCGTCAGCGGCAGGTAGGCGACCCCGGTCTTGAGCGCGCTGTAGCCGAGCACCTGCTGCAGATAGAGCGTGAGGAAGAAGAACATCCCGAACAGGGCCGCCGCCACCACGAGCATCGTCGCGTCGGAGGCGGCGAGGCCGCGATTGGAGAAGATCCGCAGTGGGACCAGCGGATCCCGATGGCGGCGCTCGATCACCACGAAGGCGGCGATCAGCACGGCGGCGACGGCGAAGCCCGCCAACGTCCGCCCGGCGGTCCAACCCCAGCTCTCGGCCTTGATCAGGGTGAAGACGAGCGCGATCGTGCCGAGCGTGATCGCGATCGCGCCCTCGGCATCGTAGCCGCCCCTCGAGGCCGACTCCGAGCGGCTCTCCGGGACGATCCTTGGAGTCAGCGCCAGCACGACGGCGCCGATCGGCACATTGACGAAGAAGACCCAGCGCCAGCTCAGCAGCTCCACCAGCACGCCGCCGAGCAGCAGCCCCACGGCGCCCCCCGCGCCGGCGATCGCGCCCCAGACGGCCAGCGCGCGGTTGCGTTCCGGCCCCTCCGCGAAGGTGGTGAGGATGATCGATAGGGCCGCCGGCGAGACCATCGCGCCGCCGAGCCCCTGCAGGCCCCGCGCGACCAGCAGCATGCCCTCGGACTGCGAGATTCCACAGAGCAGCGAGGCGCCGGTGAAGACCGTGATCCCGGCCACGAACAGCCGCCGCCGCCCGAGCCGGTCGGCGAGGCGCCCGCCCAGCAGGAGGAAGCCGCCGAACATCAGCGTGTAGGCGTTCAGGACCCAGGAAAGGCTCTGCTCCGAGAATCCGACGTCGACCTTGATGGTCGGCAGCGCGACATTGACGATGGTCGCATCCAGGATGACCATGAACTGCGCGACCGCGATGAGCGCCAGCACCGCGTTCGCGTCGACACTTGAGGCCGGGCGTGGCGCAGGAGAGGCGGGGGCGCTCATCAGGTTTCTATCCCGAACCTCACCCTAGC
>JBKPTM010000358.1:0-5527 GCA_046765935.1 Actinomycetota bacterium
CACCGAGATCTACACTGAACGCAACTCGTCGGCAGCGTCAGATGTGTATAAGAGACAGGACGTTCTCCTCGCGAGCGAACTCCTTGGAGAACGACGCCGAGCCGTAGCCGTAAATGGGCCGGCGGCCTGCGAGCTTCAGTCCGTCGTGGACCAGGGTCCCGTGCCCCTCGGTGTTGATCGAGTTCGACTCGCTGGAGGAGCTTCGGGCCTCGAGCGCGCCCGCCGCGACCACCAGCACCGCCAGCGTGGCGATCGCAGTCCAGCGGAAGCTCCACCGCAGGGCGACGAGGACGATCAGCCCGGCGAAGAGCGCGAGGAAGCTTGTCTGGGAGAAGGCGAAGAGAAGCCCGGCGAACGTGATCGCCAGGGCCGCGACGAGAGCGAAGGCGAGGATCCGGTTGGCCGCCCAGAGCAGGGTCGTCGTGGCGAGCAGGATCGTGAGGACGAGATAGCGGCCGTAGATGTTGGGGTCCCAGAAGAGCGAGTTGACCCGGAAATAGAAATGGAAGTCGTTCGAGGCCTCGAGCTTGTCGTTCCAGAAGATCTGCTCGGTGGCGAACTGCCCGATCCCGATCAGGGCGAAGATCAGTCCCTCAGCGACCAGTACCGCGAGGGCCAGCTTGAGCAGGCGGCGATCCCACCTCGCCTCCGCGAGCAGGGAGAAGAGAATGGCGAATGGAACGAGGAAGAAGCCGACGTTGCGAGCGGCGAAGGCGACGTCGGGCGAATAGATGGTCTGCACCGCATATAGGCAGATCACGGCCACCAGCGCCAGCACCAGCGGCCTCGGCAGCCTCCGGAGCCTCGTCTCGCCGCGGAAGGTGGCAACGACGGTCGCCAGCACTCCGGCACCGATCACGACGTAGAGCGGCACGAGCAGGTTCACGGCCTCCCCCCCGGACACGTGCAGGCGCACCCGGAAGGGGAGGGCGGCGATCAGCAGCAGCGGCAACAGGATCGGCCAGCGCAGCATCGCCGCCGCGCCTATGGCGAGGACCAGGATGCCGAGGACGATGACCCCGGCGAACTCGAACCCGTGCTCGCGGAGGTTCCGGATGTCATCCCAGCCCTGACCGGCGATCAGGGCGAAGGCGAGGACGCCCGCGAGGACGATCCCGCCGGCCCGCAGCCGGGCATCGGAGGCGAGGAAGGACACCGAGAGGGCCCCCGCCGCGGCCAGGCAGCCGGCGACTTCGAGCGCCTCGCTCACGGCTGAGCTCCCCCGGCGCGGATGGTCACGTGCTCACCGGAGACGGCGGTCCGGTCGGCGCGCTCCAGCCAGAGCTGTAGGTGGTAGGGGCCCGGAGGCGCCGGCTGACCGGACGATGTTCGCCCGTCCCAGGCAAAGCAGTGCGGGTCATCGCCGCCCTGGAGCTCGCCGTCCGAGAGAACGCGGATCTCGCGGTCGGAGAAATCGACCACCGAGACCTTGACCCTGTCGGAGCGACCAAGCAGGAAGCACACCCGGTAGGGAGGCCCGTGGCGCTTCTTCCAGAAGATCGAGCTCGCGACCGGATCCTCGTCACGGAGATGCTGCGTGCCGACGATTGCCGCCGCCGTGCCGGCCTTGTCGTCTCCCAGGACCACGGCGACCGGGTCCCCCTCCGCGGCGACGCGGACCTCGTTGTTCATCGGCTGCTGCTTGGGAATGTCCACGATCCCGGAGATCACGCCCGCGCACTCCTTGCCCTGCTGCGGGTCGTACATGACGACGCTGGTGCTGAAGGGCGAGTCGGTGTTGCCGACCGGCGTCGTCTTGTAGCCCTTCTGCTGCAGCGGCGCCGCGAATGTCGCGGCGAGGCCCTGGGTCGGCGTCCCGTTGAGGACGGCGACCCTGGTCTGGCCGGGCGGGCAGGGGCCCTTGTTCTTCCCTGCCGTGGGTGAGTCGGATTCGGAGCTGTTCCCAGTGATCCGGGTGACGCCGAAGGCGACGCCGCCGAGGACGACGAGCGCGCCGAGGGCGATTGCCGCGATCGCCTTCCAGTCCGAGAGCCAGGCCGGTCGCTCCCTGCCGTTGGAGGGCCGGCGCCGGCGCTGCTCGAACCGTTTGCGCCGCTCGGCCGCCTGGCGGGCCAGCTCGGCTCTGCGGAACGCCTCGGCCTCGTTCGGCGCGGTCGCCGCCGCCGCCGCGGCAGCCTCCTCGGGCTTTCTGGCCGCCACCGCGGTGGCGGCCCGCTCGGCCGGGGTGACTGCCTCGCCGTCCTCCGACCCGCCCTCGACCAGAAAGCTCGCGTTCTCACGCAGGCGCCGGATGTCGCGCGCCTGGGCGAAATAGAGCAGCGCAACGAGGGCCAGCCCCAGGAAGGAGGCGAGGCCCGCCACAGCGCCAACGTCCTTGAGAAGACTGCTCATGGCCGGGGGGAGCGCGGGATGTTAGGGGGAGGGACCGCGCCTACGCGGTCATGTCGTCGAGCGTAGGCGCTGCCTTGCTCCGCTCCGTCACCAGCTCGACGGTCTGCTCGGCGAGGTCGGCCTCGTCGCCGGAGCTGACCATGGACTCGAGACGGTTGAGCGTCGTGTTCACCCACTCCGGGTCCCGTGGCGCGTTGCGGACCGCGCGGACGATCCGGTCCGAGGCGGTGGGCTGCGGGCGCTCGTCGGAGTTGAAGAGCTCCTCGTGGAGCTTCTCGCCCGGCCGCGCGCCCACGTACTCGATCGCGATGTCGACCTCGGGCTCGTAGCCGGCGAGGCGGATCATGTTGTGCGCGAGGTCGACGATCCTCACCGGCTCGCCCATCTCGAGGACGAAGACCTCGCCGCTCGCGCCGCCGAGGTCACCCGAGCGGATGACCAGCTGGACCGCCTCGGGGATGGTCATGAAGTAGCGGGTCATCTCCGGGTCGGTCACCGTGACCGGCCCGCCGCGCTCGATCTGGCTGCGGAAGATCGGGACCACGCTGCCGGAGGAGGCCAGCACGTTGCCGAACCGGACGGTCACGAAGCGGGTCTGCGGGTACTTGCGGCCCGCGGCCTCCACGATCCACTCGGCCATCGCCTTCGAGGCCCCCATCACCGTGCGCGCGTTGACCGCCTTGTCGGTGGAGACGAGGACGAACCGCTCGCATCCCGAGGTCACCGCGGTCTCGGCGGTCACGCGCGTCGCGATCGCGTTGTTGCGAATAGCCTCGAGCGGGTTCGCCTCCATCAGCGGCACGTGCTTGTAGGCGGCGGCGTGGAACACGACCTCGGGCTTGAAGCGCTGCATCACCTCGAGCATGCGCTCCGGCTCCTTGCAGTCGGCGAGCACGGACTCGACACGGGTGAAGTGCCGCTCCTCGATCATCTCCCGGTCGATCCGGAAGAGGTTGTCCTCGGCGTGGTCGAGGATCACGAGCAGCTTCGGGCGCACGCGGGCGATCTGACGGACGAGCTCGGAGCCGATCGAGCCGCCCGCACCGGTCACCAGCACGACCTTGTCCTGCATGTACGCGCCGACGCGGTCGAGCTCCATCTTCACCGGCTCGCGGCCGAGCACGTCCTCGACCTGGACCTCGCGCAGCTGCCTGGTGAGCTGGACCCCGCCGCGGAGAAGCTCGAAGACCGTCGGCAGCGTCCGCACCGGCACATCGCGCTCGCGGCAGGCGGTCACCACGCGGCCTCGCAGCACACCCGGCGCCGACGGGATGGCGATGATCACCTCGTCGGGATGGAGCTCGTCCAAGACCTCCCCGACCTCCTCCGTCGTACCCAGGACGTTGAGGCTGTGCAGGCGCATGCCCCGCTTGCGCGGGTCGTCGTCGAGGAAGCCGATCGCCTTCGCCCCGAGGTTCGGGTTGAGCTGCATCTCGCGGGCGACCATCTGGCCGCCGGACCCGGCGCCGACGACGAGCACGCGCCGCGCGCCGCGGACGTCGCGGCGGGCGAGGCGCTCCACGAGGATCATGCGGGCGAGCAGGCGGGCCCCGCCGATCAGGAAGACGGTGAGCAGGAAGTTCGAGACCACGACCGAGCGCGGGATCTGGTCGTCGAACGGCTTCAGGAGCAGGAAGGTGATCGCCAGGATCGCGGTGGAGATCGCACAGGCGCGCAGCACCGCGATCATGTCCGGCAGGCGGAAGTAGCGCCACCACTTCTCGTAGAGGCCTGAGAGGTAGAAGACGATCAGCTGGCCGACGACGACGAAGCCGATCGAGTTGGCCAGCATGTGGTCGTAGCGCTCGGGGATCCCGCCCGAGGCATCGAGGAATCGCAACCTGAAGGCCAGGTAGTAGGCGGCCGCGACGAGAGCTGCGTCGGCGGCGATCTGGATCAGTCGGTGACGCCAGACGGGGTACTTGAGCCGATCCACGCGGCAGCGAGTCTAGTGGGCGTTTGGGGGGGTTTTGGGCGCCACAGCCCGTGCCCAGGCAGCAGCCCCTACCATGCCGCCCCTGTGACTGGCCTCGTCATCCTCACCGGCGCGGTGACGGACAAGCTTGTCGACTTCGCGACCAATCTGATCGGCGACGCCGGGTACGCGGGCGTCTTCGTCCTGATGACGCTGGAGAGCGCGCTGATCCCGATCCCGAGCGAGGCGACGATGTTGTTCGCCGGGTTCAAGGTCGACGACGGCACGCTGACGCTCTTCGGCATCGTTGCCGCCGGTGTGCTCGGCAACCTGGTGGGCTCATGGATCGCCTACGCGATCGGCTACTACGGCCGCCTGGAACTGGTCGAGCGCCATCGGATCTTTCACACGAACCAGCGCTACCTGAACTGGGCGGACGACTGGTTCACGCGGCACGGAGACGCGACCGTCTTCTTCTCGCGCATGCTGCCGATCATCAGGACCTTCATCTCGCTCCCCGCCGGGATCGCGAGGATGCCGTTCTGGCGCTTCACGGTGCTGACCCTGCTCGGCTGCATTCCGTGGGTCTTCGCGCTCGGGCTGCTCGGCAGGGAAGTGGGGAGCAAATGGGATGACTGGAAGGACCGGCTGCACTACCTCGACTACGCGGTGCTCGCGGCGATCGTGGCCCTGATCGTGTACGCGGTCTGGCGGCGTAGGCGCGGCCGCGTCGAGCCCGCGACGGATACGCGAGGGCGCTCCGATGACGCGAGGGCGCGCGCTGGCGCGACCCCTGACGCGTCTGAGGAGCAGCCCGCCTCGTAATGAAGCCGTCGAGGGCGATCGTCCTCGGCGCGGTCCAGGGACCGACCGAACTCCTGCCGGTCTCGAGCTCGGGCCACCTCACGCTCATTCCCTGGTTCCTCGGTTGGACACGCGACGACGGGGACGCCGAGCTCGAGAAGACCTTCGGCGTCGCGCTCCACGCAGGCGCGGCGGCCGCGCTGCTCGTCGGCCAGCGGCGGGTGATCCTCGAGGAGCTCCGTACCTTCGACCGCCGCAAGGCGGCGGTGCTCGGCCTCTCCTTCCTGCCCCCGGCGCTCTTCGGCGTCCTCTTCGAGCGGGCGATCGAGCGCCACCTCGGCGGTCCGCTTCCCACCGCGGCCGGGCTGCTCGCCGGAGCGGGCGCGATGGCCGCCGCCGACCGGATGCCGCAGGGGCGCGACCGGGGCCAGGCCACCGCGGCCGACGGCCTCGCCC
>JBKPTM010000359.1:0-6291 GCA_046765935.1 Actinomycetota bacterium
GAACCTGCGTGAGCCAGCCGGCGACTTGACCCCCGGCGAGACCGTTCGCACGCGGACCTGACCCTCGCGCCCAGGCGAGAGTGTGAAGCGGCGCCGCGCGACCGGCTCCGGTGACTCGTCGATGAGGCTCAGCGTCGCCTCCTCCAAAACGGTACGGATCACCACGGCAAGTTCGTACTGGGCCAGCGAGGCTCCCAGGCAGCGCCTGATCCCACCCCCGAACGGGATCCAGGCACCGCCCTCTGTGCCCTTCGGATCGGCGTCGAGGAAACGCTCGGGCTTGAACGCCTTCGGCTCCGGATAGATCTCGGGGTCCCCATGGATGAGATAGATCGCGACCATGAGGACGGAGCCCGCCGGCAGGCTGTAGCCCATCAGGTCAATCGGGACCAACGCCTTTCGTGCCGCAATAGGGATCACGGGACGCCGCCTGAGCGTCTCCTTGACGACGGCCATCAGGTAGTTCTGGTCACCGGTCGCCAGTTCTGAGACGAGCCGGTCGAGCTTCTCGGGCGAGCGGAGCAGGCGCTCGAAGGCCCAGGTCAAGCCGGCAGTGGTCGTCTCGTAGCCGGCCATCAGCATCGTGAGCAGCTCGTCGCGGATGACCCGGTCATCGAGCGAGGAGCCGTCCTCATGGGTGGCCCGGATCAGCAGTGAGAGGGCGTCATCGCGGATCTCGACGAGCGGATCAGCACGTCGCTCGCTGATCGCCTCGTAGAGGATTTCGTCAATCCCGTCGATGAAGCGCATCAGGCGCGCGTACGGGGTGACACCGCCCATCTCATGTCGGAACCAGGGGATCAGGGTGAAGGGCGACTCACACTTATCCATCATCTGGGGGATCAGCGTCCGCAGCCTCGCCTCGCGATCGCTGCGGCCATCGGTGCCCATCGAGATCCGCATCATCACCTCGAAGGAGATCGCCTCCATCTCGGCGAGCAGGCGGATCTCCGAACCCTCCTCCCAGGTCGCGATCCGGTCCCGCGCGATTCCCGAAATCAGCTCGCGGTAGCGCTCCGCGTGCCGCCCGACGACCGGGAGCAGGATCCGACGATGGTGGAGATGCTCCGGGCCGTCCATCACGAGGATCGAGTGGTTGCCGACGACGTCGCGGAAGATCCCGTTCGTGTCGCCGGCCCGGAAGTTCTCGGGATCCGCCGTCAGCACCTGCTTCGCCGCGAGCGGGTCGGCGATCACGAAGACGTTCGATGCCGGACCGAGGCGAAGCGAGAAGATCCGCCCGTAGCGCTCCCGGCAGCGCTCCATGAACTCGATCGGCCGGTACATCCAGCGAAGCGTCTGCACCGCGCCAGGCAGGCGGGGGCCAGGCGGTAGGCCCTTGTGCGGCGACATCTCGATACTCGGATCGGTGCTCCCCGGATGGAGAGCCGCTGAGCTGTCCAAGCCCGTCTCCCCTACTCAGTTCTAGTACGAATGGCCAGTCACTTTATGGACGAAAGACCGGGTTGTCATCCGCACTTTTTCGCGATTGTGCCCGTAGAACCCCGTATGCAATGCGGATTGCGCTTGTAGTAGGAAGTAGGAAGTCCTACTATTCACTTTGCGCGCCCGCCGGCCGGGCGCCGAGCATCCGAGAGAACGAGGAGACTGAGCAACCGTGGCCACCGCGACCTCCAGCGTCATCAAGCCCGATCACGAGGCGTCCAGGAAGCACTTCATCTTCACCGACGAGCACGAGCAGCTCCGCGACTCGATGCGCTCGTGGGTCCTGAAGGAGCTCACCCCCCACCGCATGGAGTGGGAGGAGGAGGGCTGGCCGGATTGGGTGGTGAAGCGCGCCGGCGAGCTCGGCTTCATCGGGCTCTGCTACCCGGAGGAGTACGGCGGGCAGGGCGGCGACTACTTCTACTCGCTGGTCCGCGCGGACGCGATGAGCTATTCGGGCTGCGGCGGGCTCAACATGGGGATGGCGGTCCATACGGACATGGCGACGCCGCCGATCCACCTGCTCGGCACCGAGGATCAGAAGCAGCGCTATCTCGTTCCGTCGATCAAGGGCGAGGTGATCAGCTCCCTTGGGATCACCGAGCCGGGCGCCGGCTCCGACGTCGCCGGGATCCGCACCACCGCCAAGCGCGACGGCGACGAGTGGGTCATCAACGGCTCCAAGACCTTCATCACCAACGGCCTGCGCGCCAACTACATCGTGCTGGTCGCAAAGACCGACCCCGATGCCGGCCACGACGGGATCAGCCTCTTCATCGTCGACATCCGCGACCGTGACGGCAATGAGGTCGAGGGCTTCAGCGTCTCCCGCAAGCTGGAGAAGATGGGGATGCACGCCTCGGACACCGGCGAGCTCGCCTTCCAGGATGTCCGCGTTCCGGCCGAGAACCTCCTGGGCCAGGAGGGGAAGGGCTTCTACCACATCTCCTGGGAGCTCCAGGGGGAGCGGCTCGTGGCCGCGATCGGCTGCGTCTCGGGCGCCGAGCGGGTCTTCGACCGGACCCTCGAGTACGCCAAGGAGCGCGAGGCATTCGGCCGCCCGATCGGCCGCTTCCAGGCGATTCGCCACAAGTTCGCGGAGATGTCGGTGAAGATCGAGGCCGCCAAGCAGATGGTCTACGCGACCGCCTGGCGATTCGCGAACGGGGAGTACCCCGTCCGCGAGATCACCCAGGCGAAGCTCTACGCCTCACGCGTGATCGAGGAAGTCTGCGATGAGGCCATCCAGATCCACGGCGGCTACGGCTACATGAAGGAGTACGAGGTCGAGCGCGCGTACCGCGACGCCCGCCTCAACCGCATCGGCGCCGGCACCGACGAGATCATGCTCGAGGTGATCGGCCGCAGCTACGGGCTCTAGGTAACTCGCCGATCTCAGCCCGATCGGGCTGGCATCTGGTGGGTCGGTCTGCTACCACACCTCGTCGGATTGCATCGCGGGGTTTGGAGCGGATTTGTTCGATGACATGTTGGCGCGGGTTGCGGAGGGGTTCGAGCCGCGGATTCCCGGCCTGGCCGATCGAATTACGACCCGCGTCCGCACGGAAGTTGACGAGCTTCGCACCCTCAACACCGCTGAGCTCTGGGAGGCCCACCGTCGGGTCACGGTCGAGAGCCGCCGAGCACAACATCGCCACCTTCTGAACGGCCGGCAACTGCCCGAGGCGTGTCCCAACCCCGACGCGGAGGCGATCCGGCTGGCGACTTATGGGGGCCTCTCGCTCAGCGGTGTCCTGCACGCATATCGGATCGGTCACGACGTCTCTCTGGAAGCGTGGCTTGACAGCGTCGAAGCGCTCGAACTCAACACCGGCGATAGAGAGGCGTGCACACGGGCGATCGTCAGGTTCACGCTCGAGTACAACGATCGGCTCGTGCGGCTCCTCGAGACCGAATACGACGCCGAGCGCAAGCGAATGCAGGGGCGAGCCGACCAGTATCGCCTTCGCACGATGCGCGATCTGATCGAAGGCGTGACTGACCGCGCCGATGGCCTCAACTACGACCTGGCACTCGACCATGTTGGCCTGATTGCCTGGGGCGACCTCACCGAGGAAGCTGTCCGGCGGATTGCGAAGTCCCTGGATGTGCGAGAGGTGCACGCCCTGACGCCCGACGGCTCGTGCTGGGCATGGCTGGGCACTCAGTCATTCGAAAACGGTCGCCGGCAAGCGCTGCGCAAGCTCGAGCTACCGCCGGGGACCGCCGTCGCGATCGGACAGCCACATCCAGGAGCCGCGGGGTTTGGACAGACGCACCGGCAGGCGGGAGCTGCGCAGGTGATAGCGGCGAGGAGGCCCCAGCCGATCACCCTCTACGAGGATGTGTCACTCGAAGCGCTCGCCATCCAGGATGCCTCGGCGGCGCGGGAATTCGTCTCGGATGCGCTGGTTGGCCTCGATGGGGACGACAAGCGGTCACGGCTGCTGCGCGAGACTCTCGAGTCCTACTTCCGGTGCGAGCAGAATGCGGCGGCGACCGCAGCTGCCCTCCGGGTACACGACGCCACGGTCGGGCGCCGGCTCGCGGAGGTCGAAAGGCTCACGGGTCGGCGCGTGAATCAGCGTCGCGCGGAGCTCGAGACGGCTCTGCGTTTGCGCTCGCTTCTCTAGGTCCGGCTAAAGCTCAAGGGACGGAACGGGCCGGAACCGGCCCTGGGCCTGAACTCGTCACTACGCCTTCGCCCGAACGGTCCCCACGTCACGGTAGCCGTACGGAGTGAGGTCCCTGACCGCCCGGACCTCGATCGCGCCGCCCGGCCCAATCGGGACCTTCTTTGCCCACTCCATCGCTTCCTCGGGACCCTCGCAGTCGATCAGACAGAAGCCACCGAGCTGCTCCTTGGTCTCGGCGAACGGTCCATCGGTGACGGCGGCCTCGCCTCCATCTGCGATACGCACCGTCTTGGCGGTGTTGGGCAGCTCGAGAGCCTCATTCGCGACCATCACTCCGGCGTCGGCCGCCTCGCGGTTGAACTCGTTCCAGGCCTCCATTCCCTTCCGCATCTCCTCTTCCGTCGCCTCGTACATCCGGTCGCGCTCGCGCACGAAGGCCAGCAGGTACTTCATCTCGTCCTCCTCGATCTGATGCAGCGCCTTTCGCCGCATTCAACCGGACGACGAACGGCGAATGACGAAATCGACACCTTGCCTAGGGAGTCTCGGATCGGCCCGCTAGTGGCCGGACCTCGACCGCGCCCCCGGCAATCGGCATCCGCTCGACCCAGCTGACTGCGTCATCCATGTCGTCGCAGGTGAGCACCATGTAGCCGGCGATCTGCTCCTTCGTCTCAGCGAATGGGCCATCGGTGACGACGACCTTTCCGCTCTTCCGCCGCAGAGTCCTCGCCTCAGAAGTTGGGCCGAGCGCGTCAGTGTGAAGAAGCACGCCGGCGCCTTGGATCTCTCCCATGAACTCGCCCATCCGGCGGGCGAACTGATCGCGCTCCTCCGGCGTCATCCCTTCCATCGCGGTCCCATCGGTGATCAGGGTGACCATGAAATTCATTCGCATCCTCCTGTTGCCCGCGGCGCCGTTCGCCGCATTCAACCTGACGACGAGCGACGCGCGGCCGGATCGACAAAACGGCGATATAAACGACCGCGCGTGAGCAACCTCGACCACATCCGCTCTTACTACGAGGCCCTCAACACCGGCGACGCCGAGCTTGTCGCCTCCCACTTCACAGAGGACGCGGTCCACTACTACACGCGTCTCGGCCCTCACGAGGGCGCTGAGCGAATCGGGCAGAACGCGAAGCTCGGCGTCGGGATGATCGACGGGCAGTGGTACATCGAGCACGGCATCGAGGCGGGGGACGAGGCGGTGATCGAGTGGACGATGACCTGGCGCGACCCGGAGTCCGGTGAGAAGCGGCTTGATCGCGGCACCGAGTGGTTCAAGCTGCGCGACGGCAGGATCGCGGAGGTGCGCGCCTACCACCACGGCAACAAGAAGAACCCGCAGGGCGACCTGCTGGGCTTCGACCACGAGGGCCGCGGCTACACGATGCTCGAGGACTGGAAACCGCCCTCCGACGCCGCCAAGCAAAAGGCGGCCGAAGGCGAGGTCGCGGAGGTCGACGGCTGACCGTCATCAAGGACACCGGGCAGCGCACACCCCTACCGCCCTTCGGCGAGGAGCACGAGGAGCTGCGCGACTCGGTTCGCCGCTTCGTCGGCAACGAGATCGCCCCTCACGTCGACGAGTGGGAGGAGGCGCGGGAGTTCCCGCGCTCCCTCTACAACCGCTGCGGCGAGCTCGGCTTCCTCGGCCTGAAGTACGAGACCGAGTACTGCGGCCAGGGCGGCGACTACGTGCACGACGCCGTCTGGGTCGAGGAGCTCTCCCGGTCCGGCGGGAGCGGCGGCGTCGCAGCCGGCCTCGGCGCGCACAGCGAGATCGCCATGCCTCCGATCTGGAAGTTCGGCACCGAGGAGCAGAAGCAGCGCTGGCTCGTTCCCGGGATCAAGGGGGAGCTGATCGGCGCGCTCGGCATCACCGAGCCGGGCGCGGGCTCCGACGTGGCATCGCTCAGGACCACGGCTCGCAAAGTCGACGGCGGCCACGTCGTCAACGGGTCGAAGACCTTCATCACCAACGGCGTCCGAGCGGACTTCCTCGTCTGCGCCTGCAAGACGACCGAGGAGGGCGGCCATCACGGCATCTCCTTCCTGGTCCTCGAGCGCGACATGCCCGGCTACGAGGTGGTCTCCAAGCTGGAGAAGATGGGCTGGCACGCCTCGGATACCGGCGAGCTCTCCTTCACCGACGTCGAGGTCCCTGACGAGAACCTGCTCGGTGAGCGGAACGAGGGCTTCAAGC
>JBKPTM010000360.1:0-6081 GCA_046765935.1 Actinomycetota bacterium
GAGGCGGTCCACCGTCTGGCGGTGGGGGCGTCGGTCGACAATCTCGGAGTAGGGATCGCGGTGATCGGCTTCTCCGCCGTGGCCAACGTGGTCGTCTCCCAGTTCCTCTCGCGCCAGGCCCGGCTGCACGACTCGCCGGCCCTCTCGGGCGACGCGGCGCATCTCGGCACCGACGCGCTCACCTCCGTGGGCGTCCTGATCGGGCTCGTGCTGGTGAAGGTCACCGGAGCGAATGCGATCGACTCGGCGGTGGCGCTGGCGGTGGCGGCCGTGATCGTCGCGGCCGGGATCCGGATCCTGCGTCGCTCCGCCGCGGTCCTCGTCGACGAGGCGCCCCCGCCCGAGGAGATGGATCGGATCGAGGCGGCGATCGCCAGGGCCCGGGCCGACGAGCCGGAGGTGGTCGGTTACCACAAGCTCCGCGCCCGGACGACGGGTCGGCGGCGCTACATCGACCTGCACGTCCAGTTCCGGAGCGGGACCACGCTCGAGCGGGCCCACGAGCTCGCCCACGAGCTCCGCAACGCGATCGAGACCGACCTGGGCAACGCCGAGGTGCTGATCCACGTCGAGCCGGAGAGCTCACGGCGCGATCCGGCGGAGTCGCCGAGGGAGTTCAGAGCAGGTTGACTGCGGCCGCGAGGCCCACCGCGCCGACCACGATGCTGTAGCCGGTGTAGCCGCCGACCGCCAGGAGGACCACCGCGATCCCGCAGACGATCACGACGGTGAGCCAGGATCCCTGCTCGAGAGTCACGCTCGCTATTTTGGACCAGATGCCGGTCGCGGCGACACCTGGCCCCGGATGACGCCGTCGGTCGACGCCCCGACCCTCCCGGATGCGAGCCACGCTGTCGAGTACCTGGAGGAGATCTCCAGGGAGCTGCGGGGGTGCGCGATCCTGAGCGAGGGCGGGGATCTCCTGGCCGCGAGCGGGGAGGACCCGGAGGCCTGGGGCGACCCGGCCCGCGAGCTGATGGCGGCCGCGGACGCGGCCGGTGGGGAGCCGGTCGCCCACGCGCACGTCGCGACCGGAGACGGCGAGGCGTTCTGCGTGCGGGAAGGCGGGTACGTCGCCGTCGCGGTCACCGAGCGCTTCACGCTCGCCTCGCTGATGATCTTCGACATGCGAACCGCATTGCGACGGCTGGCCGCGACGGGCGCGACCTCCTGATGCCGACCAAGCCGCATCGCGTTCTGCTGGAGCGCGTCTCCGGCTATGCCGACGAGGCGGCCGCCTACCTACGGCGGCGCCGCCACCTCCGCAAGCCCTTCGCCCGGACCTCCTACCCCGGCGGGCGCACGACGTCATTCGCGGCGGAGTCCGAGGAGGGCCGGGCGCTCTTCCTGGCCGCGTCGCGACTGATCGAGGTCGCGAGCCCGAAGCGGGCGCGGAGCGGAAAGTGAGTGGGGAGCTCCTGATCGACCCCGAGGTCGCGGCGCGAGCCCTCGAGCGTGCCCTGGCGCGCGGCGGGGACTTCGCGGAGCTCTTCTGCGAGGAGCGCCAGGGCTTCTCGCTTTCGATCGACGAGTCGCGCGTCGAGCGCCCGCAGGCGGGCAGCGAGCGGGGCGCGGGGATCAGGGTGATCGACGGGGAGGTGACCCGCTTCGCACACGTGGACGGGCTGGCCGAGGACGACCTGCTGCGCGCCGCCGACGGCCTGGCGAGCGCGCTCGCCGGCGATGCGAGCAAGCCCCTCGCGCTGGAGGCGGCCTCTCCTCCGGAGCTGCAGGACATCGATGTGGATCCAACCTCGGTCCCGGCTGAGCGCAAGGCGGAGGTCCTACGGGAGCTCGACGAGCGCGCCCGCTCCGTGGGGCCCGAGGTCGCGCAGGCCTCGGCGAGCTACAGCGAGGGGCGCCGCCGGGTCGCGGTGTTCAACTCCGAGGGCCTGGAGGCGAGCGACGACCGCACCCGCGTACGCCTCGGTGTGCAGGTCGTAGCGCGCAAGGACGGGACCGTGGAGACCGGCTTCGAGACGCTCGGCGAGCACCGCGGCTTCGAGCTCCTGGACGGAGATCCGGCGCGCATCGCCGATCAGGCCGCCCGCAAGGCGATCACCCTGCTCGGCGCTGATCCGGCCCCGGCCGGCGAGATGACCGTCGTGGTGGGGAAGGGGTTCGGCGGCGTCCTCTTCCATGAGATGACCGGGCACGGACTCGAGGCCGACGCGGTGCAGAAGGGGGCGAGCGTCTACGCAAACCGCATGGGCGAGAAGGTCGCCGAGCCGCTGCTCAACGCGTATGACGACGGCACGATGCCCCACGAGTGGGGCACCGGGGCGATCGACGATGAGGGGACGCCCAGCCACAAGACCCCGGTGATCACCGAGGGCCGACTGAACTCCTATCTCTACGACCGCCTGCGTGCCCGCCGCGACCGGACCGAGTCGACGGGCAACGGCCGCCGGGCGAGCTTCCGCGACCTGCCGATCCCGCGGATGACCAACACCTACATCCAGCCCGGGGACGCGGAGCCCGAGGCGATCATCTCCGAGGTCGACCGCGGCTTCTACGCGGTCTCGTTCGGCGGCGGCCAGGTCGAGCCCGCGACCGGCGACTTCGTCTTCGGCGTCTCCGAGGGCTATCTGATCGAGGGCGGCAAAGTGACCAAGCCCTGTCGCGGCGCCACGTTGATCGGCAACTGCCTGCAGGCCCTCGCGCGGATCGACGCGGTCGGCTCGGACTTCGAGATGAAGACAGGCTTCTGCGGCAAGTCCGGCCAGACCGCCCCTGTCGGCACCGGCCAGGGGCACGTCCGGATCCGCGGCATGACGGTCGGCGGGACGGCGGTATGAGCGAGCTCGAGGACCTCGCCCGCCGCGCGGCGGAGGCCGCGACCGGGGCCGGCGCGAGCGACGCCGAGGCCTGGGCCGAGGGAGGCCGCAGCCGCGAGGTCCGCGTCCATGCCGGGGAGGTCGAGAGCCTCACCGAGGCCTCCGGCCGAGGGGTCGGCATCAGGGCCTGGATCGGGGCGCGAACCGGCTACGCGTACGGGACGGACCTCTCTGACGCCGGCCTGACTGAGCTCGCCGAGGCGGCGGTCGGAGCCGCGCGGGTAGCCGACGAGGATGAGAGCTCCGCCGCCCCTGAACCGTCGGGCGAGGCCGCCGAGATACCGGGCCTCCGCAATGACGGGGTCGCTTCGACTGAGACCGCGGACGTGATCGACCTGGCGAAGCGGATCGAACGGGCCGCCTTGGATCGCGACGAGCGGGTGACCGGGGTGGAGGAGGTGGTCTACGTCGACGAGGATTCGAGCGCCGCGATCGCCACCTCCCGGGGGGTTTCGGGATCCTTCGCCGCCTCGGTCGCCTACTCGTTCCTGCAGGCGATGGCCACGCAGGACTCCGAGGTCCAGACCGGGCTCGGGTTCGGCGTCGCGCGGTCCCCCAGGGACCTCGCCGCCGGCGAGATCGGGGCGGAGGCCGGCGATGAGTCGAGCTCGATGCTCGGCGCCACCAAGCCGGAGTCCCGCACCTGCCCGGTGGTGCTCTCCGATCGGGTCGCGGCAAGCTTCGCCGGCTTCATCGGCGGAGCCCTCTGCGCGGACGAGGTCCAGCGCGGCCGCTCGCCGTTCGCCGACCGGCTCGGGGAGGAACTGGCGTCCGCCGTGCTGCGGATCGCGGACGACGGGACCGATCCCGGCGGTCTGGCCAGCGCCCCCTTCGACGGGGAGGGCACGCCGCGCGGGCGCACCGCGTTGCTCGGCGACGGCAAGCTGCTCGCCTACCTCCATGACAGCTACACGGCGCGCAGGGGCGGGGCGACCTCCACCGGCAACGCCGCGCGCGCCTCCTACCGCTCGCCGCCCTCGGTGAGCACCTCGAACCTGATGATCGATCCCGGGGAGCTGTCCTTCGAGGCCCTGCTCGAGCGAGCGGGGGACGGCGTATACGTCACCGAGGTCGCCGGGCTTCATTCGGGCGTCAACCCGGTGACCGGCCGCTACTCGGTCGGCGCGACGGGCAAGGCGATCCGCGGCGGCGAGCTGGCCGAGCCGCTCCGCGAGTTCACGATCGCGGGCGACCTGATCAGCACGCTCGCGGCGGCCCAGGCGGTGGGATCTGAGGCGCGCTGGGTGCCCTTCGGCGGCTCGGTCCATAGCGCGCCGATCCTGGTCGGCGAGATGGCTGTCGGAGGTTCCTAGCCGAGGGGAAGCGCTGTTAGGCTCGGCGCGCACTCGAACCGAGGAGGAGACGTGACCAAGGCTGAGTTCCTCGACGTGCTCGCGCGCGACAGCAGGATCGGAAACAAGAAGGAGGCGGGCCAGGCCGTCGATGCGGTGCTCGACGCGATCACCGACGTCCTCCAGGACGGAGGCGAGGTGAATTTCACCGGCTTCGGCAAGTTCGCCGTGGCCGAGCGCGGCCCCCGGCAGGGCGTCAACCCGCGGACCGGCGAGCGGATCTTCATCCCCGGCGGCAAGGTGCCCCGGTTCTCGGCCGGCTCCGGGCTGAAGAAGAAGGTCAAGGGCGGCGACTAACCAGGCGCGCCCCTTCGCCGACCGGCTGACGGCGCTCGTCGAGGAGCGTCGCAGCCAGATCTGCCTGGGGCTTGATCCCGACCCGAGCTCCCTGGCGCCGGAAGCGGCGCCGGAGGGCGATCTCCGCGATGCGGCCGAGCGGGCGGCGGTGGCCATCTACGAGGACTGCGGTCGCCTGATCGAGACCGCGGGGCCGGCCTGCGTCGCGGTCAAGCCGCAGCTCGCCTGCTTCGAGCGCCTCGGCCAGCACGGCTGGTGGGCGCTGGACGAGGTCTGCCGGGCCGCGCACCGGGCGGGTCTGCTGGTGGTCGCCGACGGCAAGCGCGGCGACGTGCCCGTGACCGCCGCGGCCTACGGCCAGGCGCTGGTCGGCGAGACCGAGACCCCGTGGGGGACCGTCGGCGGCCTCGGCGCCGATGCCTTCACCGCCAACCCCCTGCTCGGGGATGACGCGATAGAGGTGCTCGTCGACGCCGCGCGACTGGCGTCGGCCGGGATCTTCCTGCTCGTCCGGACATCGAATCCCGGGGCCGCACGACTGCAGGACCGAGCGCTGGGCGACCGTCCGCTTCACGAGGAGCTCGCCGCGCTGGTCGCCGAGAGCGCCCCGCTGCTGGCCGGCGACTCCGGTCTCTCGGGGGTGGGGGCGGTGGTGGGGGCGACGGCGCCGCAGCACATGGGCAGGCTCAGGGAATTGATGCCCGACTCGGTCTTCCTGATCCCGGGGATCGGCGCGCAGGGGGGCAAGCCGGAGGATCTCGGGCCCGCGATAGCGCCGGGCCGCCCGGCATCGATCCTGGTGGCCGCGTCGCGGAGCATCGCGAGGGCCGACGATCCGGCCGCCGCGGCGGAGGAGCTCCGCGCGGCGGTCTGGGGCCTGGGGTAGGGACTCGCAAGTACCATCGCGCCCCGCGGATGCCGGATTACAAGCCGAACCACTTCGTCCGCGCGTTCGCGGTGATCGCCCTGGTCGCAGCCCTGGTGCTGGTCGTCGTCGTGGTGCTCACGACGTCGGGTGACTCCGACAACGGCGGCAATCAAAAGGCGGCCAAGGAGCACGTCAGCAAGGTCGGCCGCAAGGCGGTCAGCAAAGGAGTCTGGATCGTCCACTCCGGCGACACGCTCGGCAAGATCTCGGTGAAGACCGGGATCGACCAGGACACGCTCCTGCAGCTCAACCCCGACGTGGACCCGCAGGCCCTGCTCGAGGGCCAGCGAATAGCGTTGCGCTGACCGTGCAGGTCTCGCGACCAAGGCAGGGGCGTATCCGCGCCGCGGTGGCGATCGCGCTCGCGATCCTCCTGGTGGGCCTGCCCAGCTCCGCCCTCGCGGCGAGCCCCCCGAAGCTCGACGCCAAGGCCTGGATCCTGATCGACCCCAGGGATGACTCCCTGCTGGCCTCGAAGGCGCCCAACAGGCGACTGCCGATCGCCAGCGCGACGAAGCTGATGACGGCGTACCTGGCGCTCCACGAGCTCAGGCCGAACCAGACGGTCACGGCGCCCGCCTACCGGCCGAGCAACCCCGCCGAGATCACCCTCGGGCTGCGTGCCGGCGAGCGGATCCGGGTCCGCGACCTGCTCTACGGCCTGCTG
>JBKPTM010000361.1:0-6501 GCA_046765935.1 Actinomycetota bacterium
AGCTTAGACACCCGCCGACCTTGGCCTGACGGATCCTCGTTACGCCGTGAGGGAGCTGTTTCCTGCCGCGGGTCGTCTACAACCGCGGTCGAGGACCGCCTGAGTGACGCAGTCGTCGATCGAGCTGACCGGCACAACGGGGCGCTCCTCGAGACGCTGCGGGCGTACCTCGACTCGGATCTGGACGTGGGACGCACCGCGGAGGCACTCTGGGTCCACCCCAACACGGTGCGCTACCGGCTGCGGCGGATCTCCGATCTGACCGGGCTGGACACGCAGAGCTTCTCCGGCATGGTCGAGCTGCTCACGATCGCGCGGCTCAGCGAGGCGTCCGCGACGGACTAGCCGCTCAGCGCGGCGATCACGTCCTTCGCATGGGCAACGGGGACCCTGCTTCCCTCGAGCTCGATCCGTGACCCGCTCTCGGGATGGATCAGCTCGAGCACCCGGACGTTGACGCGCTGGTGGACCTTCACCTCGAGCCCGGCTCGGTCAGCCTTGAAGACCATTGCGCCCGGCGTCTTGCTGCGCGAGCGGCCATCGAAGCCATAGACCGCATCGGCCGTCACGCCCACCAGCATCCATTGCGGCATGCCGCTGGCCGCCGCGTTGGCTCGCATGCCGCCGGCCACGCCTGTGATCTCGCCGACCGCCTCGCCGGCGGCACCCCCGAGCTCCCCTACCTCGCCTCCGGCCAAGCCCCCGGCGAACATCGATCCCGTGTGGCCGCGGGGATTGAACTGGCCTGCTGCCAGCACCTCATCGGCGATCCCCTCCCGCGCCAGTGCCTCCTGCACCGCGTGCTCCATCCCTTCCTCGGACATGTCGCTCCTTTCGGCGAGGGTCAGCTGTAGCGGTCCCAGGCCCGAAGATACGGCTCCGGGTCCACGGGATGCCCGTCGACATGAATTTCGAAGTGGAGGTGGCACCCGACGGTGCGGGCGTTGCCGGTGCGGCCGACGTTGCCGACGATCTGTCCGACGTGGACGAGGTCGCCCTTCTGGAAGCCAGAGGGATGGACCATGTGCGCGTACCAGTACTTGCGCCTCTCCCCCAGTCCCCTGATGACGATGTAGTTGCCGTCGAGACGGGCGTCGTAGGCCCGCTTCACGACGGTGCCGGTCGTGACCGCCGCCAGCGGCGTCCTGCAGCGCGCGGTGACGTCGAAGCCCTTGTGGACCCGGCCGCCGTTGCGCGGGGCGCCGAAGTCCCCGACTGGGCCGCGCGTCCCGTGCGGGCCGCGCACCGGGAAGAAGTGGCGATGGAGGTCCACCTTGCCCGCGTCCTTCTCGTTTCCGCCTGCGAGGGCCACTGCGATCCGGTAGGTCCCGTCGGCCACCGGCCTGCCGCCGTTGGTCAGACCGTCCCAGCGCTCGACCAGATCCTTGCCCGGCTGTGCCTGCGGGACGTCGATCGTCCGCACCTCGCCCTTGGTGCCCGAGACCGTGATCGTCACGTCCGCCGGGGCCGTGCCGCTCAGCCGGTACTCGATCCGGACGCCATCAACCGAGTCCGTGAAGGCCCGCGTCGGCGAGACCGACGCGCTCTTGACGATTGCGTCGTCGGCGAGGGCCGGTGCGGCCGCGAGGAAAAGGACGGTCGCGAGCAGGCACGGCTTCGCCATCAGGCGCGTCCGTAGCGGCCGCCCCCCGTAAGTCGCTACGGGCTTCGCCCTACGCTCCAAAGTGCAGCGGCCTGACGGACGCTACCGGTGCTCGATCACGCGGTCGACGATCTTGTACTCCTTCGCCTCCTCCGCGCTCATGAAGTAGTCGCGCTCGGTGTCCTTGGCGACCTTCTCCAGGGGCTGGCCCGTGTGCTTGGCGATGATTTGGTCGAGCCGCTGGCGGACGTCGATGATCTCCTTGGCGTGGATCTCGATGTCGGTCGCCTGACCGGAGAAGCCGCCCGAGACCTGGTGGATCAGGATCTTCGAGTTCGGTAGCGCCATGCGCTTGCCCTCACTGCCTCCGGCGAGCAGCAGCGCGCCCATGCTCATGGCGACGCCGACGCAGATCGTCGACACGTCAGGCTTGATGAATTGCATCGCGTCGTAGATCGCAAGTCCGGCGTACACCGAGCCGCCCGGCGAGTTGATGTAGATGGAGACGTCCTTGTCCGGGTCCTCGGACTCGAGATGGATCAGCTGGGCGACGATCAGGTTCGCGATGTCCTCGGTCACCGGGGTGCCGAGGAAGATGATCCGCTCGTTGAGCAGGCGCGAGTAGATGTCGAAGGCGCGCTCGCCGCGCGACGTCTGCTCGACCACCATTGGGACAAGGGGACTCATTGGGTGCGTGAGCATAGCGACCACCAGGGCGCGGCAATTTGGAGCGCAGGGCGAAGCCCGATTGTTGCGAGGGCGCGCGAAAGCGCGACCCGTGTGATGGAGTGGGCGCCCGCTCGTGGTCGCGATCTGATGGCGAAGCCGGATCATTCAAACAAGATCCTCACGGTCGGCCACTCCAACCATGAGGAGACGGAGTTCGTCGAGCTGCTCCGCGGCGCCGGGGTGGATCTCATCGCCGACGTGCGCCGCTATCCCGGCTCCCGCCGCCAGCCGCACTTCGAGCGAACCGCTCTCGCGGCCGTCCTGCTCGAGGCCGGGATCGGGTACCGCTGGCTCGGCGAGACCCTGGGCGGCCGCCGCAAACCCTCGCCCGACTCCGTCAACGGCGCCTGGGAGAGCGACCAGTTCCGCGGCTACGCCGACCACATGGCGAGCGACGAGTTCGCCGCCGGGCTCGCCGAGCTCGAGGAGCTGGCTCGCGAACAGAGGGTCGCGGTCATGTGCGCGGAGGCCTGGTGGGTCCGCTGCCACCGCCGGCTGATCGCCGACGCGCTCACGGCGCGCGGCTGGCAGGTCCTGCATCTCGGCGCGAACGGGCGCCTGGAAGAGCACGAGCTCACCGACTTCGCCGTCGTCGAGGACGGGAGCGTCACCTACCCGGAGGTGCAGACGAGCCTCGGCCTCTAGCCGCCGCTGGGCGGATCGCCCTCGGGCTTGCCGTTCTGAGGGTTGACCAGGAACGGCATCGTCTTCCGCAGCTTGTGAATCTCAATCGCCCGGATGACGTAGAGGACCAGCAGGGCGACCATCAGGACGAACGAGACGATGCCGGCGATCGCGCCGACTTCTTCGATCGTCTTGGGGAGGGCGCTGGCGACGGTGGCGATCAAGGCGAGCGGATCGTAGCTAGCCGACAGCCCGCTGAAGCATGCTCAGGATTTCTCGGTCGATCACCGATAGTTGGCTCAATGCCTGGACGGACGTTGATCCTGCTCGTAGCTGCGTGCGCGGTGATCGGCTTCGCGGTTTTTGTCGCCCTGCGGCCGACGGTCCTGTTCGGCGTCAACGGAACGGCCCTGAGTGCGTCGGTGCAGCGGTCAATCAACGCGCATTCCTCGGAATCTCCCGTCGCGGTGGATCGGTGCTCGTCGCACGGCTCCGGCGAATGGACGTGCACTGGCGATCTGGACCCCGGCAGCAACGCCCTCTTCGGCGTCCGCATCCAGTACGACGGGCGGTGCTGGACCGGCGAGGCGCTGCTGCGGCAGGTCTTCGGGAGGAGCCATCGCGGGGCCGGCGATCTCCGCGGCTGCATCCGGCCCTGGGACTACTCGGGGATCGCGCTGTGACGCCGAGCTAGTCGGATCCGGGCGTCCAGAGGCCGCCCTTCTCCTCGCGCTCCTTCTCGGGCGTCCAGATCTCATCGCGGGCCTGCGCCTGCTCCAGGGGGATCGGCTTGGCACCCTCGCCGATCAGCTCGAGCGCCCGGCGCATTCGCAGGTCCTCCTTGAGCAGCTCCTCGCGGCCCGACTCACGGATCTCCCGCAGGGCGTCCGCCGGCTCGGGGTGGCCGTGGTCCTCATGGCCGGGCGGGATCTGCAACGCCTCCAGCTCGTCCTCCTCGGTGATCGCGATGTCCTCCGCGTCAGCGACCGCTTCGAGGACGGCCTCTCGCTTGAGCGCCTGCTCGGCTTCCGGGCGCGCCTGCTCGATCATCTCCTCGCGCGTCTTGCCCTGGAGCTGCAGGTAGTTCTCGGGCTCCATGCCCTGGCGGCGGAGCGTCCGCTCGACGCGCCGCCACATCTCCTCGGCCCGCGCGTCGATCACCGGCTTAGGCAGATCGACGGTCGCCTTGGCGACCACCGCGTCGAGGGCGTCCTGCTGGAAGCGCTCGGCGATCTGCCCCTCGAGGATCTCCTTGATCTTCTCTGAGATGTCCTCGCGCAGCTCGTCCAGGGTGTCGAACTCCGACGCCTCGGACGCGAACTCGTCGTTCAGCTCGGGCAGCTCCTTCTCGCGGACCTCCTTGACCTTGACGTCGAACTGGGCCGTCTTGCCGGCGATCTCCTCGGCCGGGTAGTCATCCGGGAACGTCACGGGGACTTGCCGCTCGTCGCCCGGCTGCGCCCCCTCGAGGCCCTGCTCGAGCTCGGGCAACACGCGGCCCTCCCCCAGCTCCAGCAGATAGTCCCGGGCCGCGCCGCCCTCAAAGGGCTCGCCGTCGATTTTCCCCTCGTAGTCGATCAGCACCACGTCGCCCGGATTCGCGGCGCGCTCGACGGGGTTCAGCCTGGCGAAGCCCTCACGCAGCCGGTTGATCTCGGTCTCGACGGCCTCCTCGGGGACCTCCGGCTCCGCGCGGCCGACCTCGATGCCCTTGTACTCGCCGAGCTGCGCCCCGGGCCTCACGGCGACCTCGATCGAGAACTTGAGCGGCTTGCCCTCCTCGGGCAGGTCGGAGAGGTCGAGCTTCGGGTCGCCCACGGGGTTGACGCCCGACTCGAGCATGGCCCGCTCGTACCAGTCGCCGAGCGAGGACTCGAGCGCCTGGGTGAGCACGGTCTGGCGGCCGAGCCGCTGCACGACCATCTCGGGCGGCACCTTGCCCTTGCGGAAGCCCGGAAGCTTCATGTCCTTGCCGAGCTGCTGCGCGGTGCGGTTGATGCTGCCCTCGACGTCCTTCGGGTCGACGTCGACGTCGACCCGGACCCGCGAGTCGGGAAGCTCCTTTACCGTCGTCTCCATGGAGGAGACCACCTTAGACACCGCCAGACGCGGGCGAGTGGAGGTCAGCCGCGCCGATCGGGTGGGTGCCTGGCTCTACACCGGAGCCCCGGGCCGCCTGGCGTCGTTCTCCATCGACCTCGCCCTCTCCCTGGCTGCGCTCGGGATCTGGGGCACCAGGCGCGGCTGGCAGAGGATCAGGTCGAGCCTTCGGTCTTGATCCTCTCTTCGAGCCGCGCGCCCTGGCCCGCGGCGGCTGCGCGTGCGGCGCGGGCATCGCTGAGGGGCACCCCCCGCTGCTCTGCGAGGTCGAGGAGGCGCTGGCGCTCGGTGTCCTGCTGCGCCCACTGGAGGAAGAGCCAGGAGAGCACGCCCAGGGTCACGAAACCGCCCTCGACCATCATGATCACGCCCGCGATGCTCTGGTCGGTGACGGCCGAGAGGTGCCACTTGGCCTCGCCCGCGGCGTAGTCGGGATAGAAGACCGAGTTCGACCACATGAAGACGTTGCCGAGCACGATGCCGGTGAAACGGACGCCGATCAGGTAGCCGATCTTCGCGGGGATCCCGAACCACTTCGGCTGGGGCAGCGGACCGACCAGCGGCATCCACATGAGAACGCCGAAGCTGATGAAGCAGGTGTGCTGCAGCGCGTGGAGCGCGCTGTGCTCGGTGGCCGCCTGGTAGAGGAACGGCGCGTGCCAGACGTAGAGGTCGATCGCCCACAGAGGCAAGGCGACCAGCGGGTGCGCCAGGTGGCGAAGCCAGCCGAGCCACCGGTTGTGGAGCAGAGGCTGGAGCAGCGGTCCGGTCAGGCCGAGCACGATCAAGAGCGCCCCGAGGTCCCCCATCAGGAGGTGCTGAGACATATGGGCGAGGACAAGCTCGCCGTCGAGGTGCCCGAGCGGGGAGAGGAAGGCGACGGCGATCAGCAGCAGGCCGAGTGCGAAGCAGATCGTCCGCCACGTCGGTACGGGGCGTCCCTCGCGCGCCAGCGTCATCGCCCGGAACGCGTAGGCGGTCGCGACGAACGTCAGGCCGAAGACCTGGAGGGGCTCGAAGACCAGGCCGCCTACATGAGCGACGGGGAACACGTCCCCCATCGTAGGACTGCCTACAACCAGTCGATGCGCCTGAAGAAGGTGACTAGCGCCACCACGCAGAGAGCCATCAGCGCCAGCGCGTAGGCGTAGCCGTAGTGCCAGTGCAGCTCGGGCATGTTGTCGAAGTTCATGCCGTAGACGGAGGCGACGAACGTCGGCACGGCGATGATCCCGAAGATCGCCGAGATCTTCTTCACGGTCTCGTTCTGATTGACGCTGACGAGCGAGAGGTTGGCCTGCAGCACGCTGGTGAGAAGCTCCCGCTGGCCGTTGACCTGATCGTCCACGCGGCGGGCGTGGTCGGCCACGTCGCGAAAGAAGCTGCGGAGCTCCTCGGGAACCCGCTCAAAGCCGCCACCCTCGAGCAGCTCGAGCGGGTTGAGC
>JBKPTM010000362.1:0-21756 GCA_046765935.1 Actinomycetota bacterium
TGATATCGTCTCGTGGGCTCGGAGATGTGTATAAGAGACAGGCCGTCACCCTCGCCGTCGCGCGGTGCGCCTACCGTCGCGGGCGGCTCGGCGGGCTCCGGCGCCGGAGGTGGCGCAACGGGGCCGGGCGGCTCCGGCACGACCCCGGGCACCTGCGAGCGGCTCGGGGCCGGCGCCGCGGGAACCGGCGTCTCGGCGCGGATGGGCTCCTCCGGGCCGCCCTCGACGCGGGCGACGACGTTCTCCTCCGGGAACGCCGGGACGCGGCCCATCTGCTCCTCGATCCGCTCACGGCGGCGGCGATAGGCCGGCTCGCGCTCCTTCCAGTGGGTCAGCACCGGCGAGGCGATGAAGATCGACGAGTACGTACCGGAGAGCAGCCCGATCATCATCGCGAACGCAAAGTCCCTCAGGGTCGCGCCGCCGAAGATGAACAGCACGGTCACCAGGAACACGCTCGACAGACCCGTGATCAGCGACCGGGTGAGCACCTCGCTCATCGAGCGGTTGACGATCTGGGAGAAGGTCGCACGCGGCAGCCGCGGGACGTTCTCGCGTATTCGGTCGAAGACGATGACCGTGTCGTAGAGCGAGTAACCAAGGATGGTCAGGAAGGCGGCGACGGTACCGCTGGTCACCTCCCTCCCCGTCAGCGAGTAGACGCCTCCTGTGATCAGGATGTCGTGGATCACGGCGATGATCACCGGCACGGCGTACTTCGGCTCGAACCGCAGCGCGACATAGCCGCAGATCACCAGCAGCGAGAAGATGATCGCCTCGATCGCTGACCGGGCTACCTGTTCGCCGAAGGTGGGGCCAACGGTGGTCGCGTTGAAGCCGTTCGGCACGATGCCGTACTGCGACTGGAGGGCCGGCTGCACCCCCCTGACCTCCTGCGGGCTCGCCTTCGAATCGATGTCGAAGACGTTCGTCCCGAGCTCGTTGTTGTGCGCCTTCGTGATCTCGGCGTCCGTGATGCCCGCGGACTCCACCGTTGTGCGGACGTCGTCGACCGTCGCCGCCTTCTCGAGGCCGACCGTGATCCGGCTGCCACCCTCGAAGTCGATGCCGAGGTTGAGCTGCTTCGTCGCGAATGCCAGCGTTCCCACCAACAGGATGCAGCCCGACAAGGTGAAGAAGTACTTGCTGGCTCGGCTGAAGTCGAAGTGCCAGCGCACTCGCTGCTCCGTGCTGGCGCCCAGCGCGGCCGGCGAGCGCATGAAGCGCGCACGGCCGAACAGGCCCAGGAACGCCTGCGTGAATACCACGGCGGTGAACAACGAGGCGATGGTCCCGACGCCCAGCGTGAAGGCGAAGCCCTTCACGTTCGCGGTCGCCAGCGCGAAGAGGATGAACGCCGTGATCAGCGTGATCACGTTCGCGTCGACGATCGTCGCGATGCCTCGGCGATAGCCGGTGGCAATCGCGCTCAGCATCGATTTGCCGGCTCTCGCCTCTTCCTTTATTCGCTCGAAGATGACGATGTTGGCGTCGGCCGCCACCCCGATAGTCAGGATCAATCCCGCGATCCCCGGCAGGGTGAGCGTGATGGGGATCAGCTTGATCAGGGCGAAGAAGAGCAGGCCGTAGATCGCCAGGCCCACCACGGCGACGAATCCCAGGAAGCGGTAGTAGGCGAGCAGGAAGAGGCAGACCAGGATCAGCCCGACGATGCCCGCCTTCAGGCCCTGGTCGAGAGCCTGCTGGCCGAGTGTCGCCGAGACCGTCTCGCTCGAGATCGGATCGAGGGTGACCGGCAGCGCGCCGATCTGGAGGATCTGCGACAGGTCCCGTGACTCGTTTACGGTGAGTCCGTTGATCTCGGCGCCCTGATCGCCGCTGATGCCGTCGGGGTTGTCGACGAAGTTGACGATCGGCCGCGAGGTGACCTGCCCGTCGAGCACGATCGCGAAGCTCTGCGAGTACTGGTCCGCCGCCTGGGAGTTGCCCGCGATGCCGGGCGGCGCGCTCTGCAGGCCGCGCTGGGCGATCGCCCGCGTCACATCGTGGAACTTCTGGCCTCCGTCCCCAGTGAAGTTGAAGGTGACGATGGGCTGGCCGAACTGGTCCGTATTCGGCTTCGGATCGGTGATGTCGGTACCGGAGAGGGCCGGCCGGTCCCGGATCACGAACCACTGGGCCTCAGTGCTGTTGAAGTCGTCCGGCGCCGCCTGCCCGTTCGGCCCCTCCTCCACCACCAGCGTGCCCTGAGGGACGCTCAGGATCACGCTGTTCGCCGGCTGCTTCTGCCCGGGCAGCTGGGCGAAGAGGTCCTCCTGCGCCTGGGTGGGGCCCGCGATGTAAGCGTGGGTCTGCTTGTTGAAGAGGTAGTACTCCGGCCCGGTGGTGGTGCACTTGTTCTGGAAGCAGTTGGGCGTCTCCTTTGAGGCGAAGCTGACGGCGTCGTAGAGCCGACTGAACGATGCATCGCTTCGGGCGACGTTCGTCTTCGCCGGATTCGGGATGACGTTCGGCTCCCAGTCGTAGAAGTAGAGCTGGGCCGTCTTCCCGACGTCCTGTTCGGCACGCGATGCATTGCTCACGTCGGGCAGGCCGACCTGAATCTCGTCCGAGCCGATCCGTGAGATCTCGGGCTCGGAGACACCGAAGGCGTCGGTCCGCTTGCGGATGATCTCGATCGCGCGGTCGATGTCCGAGCCGTCGATCGATGGGTTCTGGGGCGTCGGGCGCGCCTGGAAGATCAGACGCGTGCCGCCGTTCAGGTCGAGCCCGAGGGTCGTCTTCATGGTCGCGATGACGATCCCTGAGCCGACGATCAGCAGGGCTACGAACGCCAGGATGAAGATGTTGCGGCGGCGATTGCTCACGAGGTTGGCTGGCTCAAGCTAGCGGCTGAGCTTGCTGAAGCGTAAACGCGATCCCGGGCGCCGAAGAGCGGCTACTCGGGCGTCAGGACCAGCAGCAGCCCGCCGTCGTCGTCGTAGGCCGGGAACAGGTCCGCCACCGCCTCTGTCGGCAGGTCCCCCTCGGCGTGCACCGCCACCCGCTTGCCCAGCGAACGCACGCCCCACTCGAGGGTCGTCTCGATGGGATCCGTCTCGCCGTTGTGGTCCGTATCGGCCGTCGAGTCCCCGTCCGCCTTGTCGATCCATTCGAGCCCGAGCACCTCCTGGACTGGGCGACCGATCACCTGCTCGTCCTTGAGACCGGTGAGCTCGAAGGCCCCCTTGCCCAGATCGAGCACGCGCCCGTTCTGGTCGCAGGTGAAGAAGGCTGCGCCGGGGGCGGGCATGTAGTCGTCGAGAAGCTCGAAGAGGAAGCCGAAGCCGCACTTGGAGCAACCCTTGGGGCGGGTCGAAAACCCGGCGGTGCGCTCCCCACTCAGTTCCCTGTTCCCGCAGTTCGGGCAGATGAAGTACGGCATTCCTGCCCGAAGGCTAGCCAACCGCCCACGCCTACCCGTGCCTAGAAAAGGCTCGCGGTGCCCTCGGGAACCGGCAACCCGAGATGCTCGTAGGCCCTCTCGGTGAGAACCCGGCCGCGCGGCGTCCGCTTGATCAGGCCCTGTTGAAGCAGATAGGGCTCGAAGACATCCTCGATCGTGTCCGCTTCCTCGCCGATCGCGACTGACAGCGTCGAGAGCCCGACCGGCCCTCCGGCGAACTTGGTCGCCATCAGCTCGAGCAGCTGGCGGTCGTGCCGGTCGAGGCCCGCTCGGTCCACCTCGAGCATCTCAAGCGCGTCCGAGGCCAGCTCGCGGTCGACGCGGCCACGTCCCTTGACCTCGGCGAAGTCGCGGACCCGGCGGAGCAGCCGGTTCGCCACGCGGGGCGTGCCCCGGGCGCGGCTGGCGATCTCCTCCGCCCCCTCCTCGTCCACTTCGATCCCCAGGATCCCGGCCGAGCGGAGGACGATCTGCCGCAGGTCCGCGGCGTCGTAGTGCTCGAGGCGGTGGCAGACGCCGAAGCGGTCTCGCAGGGGTGTCGTCAGCAGGCCGGTGCGGGTCGTCGCGCCGATCAGCGTGAAGGGCGGAAGGTCAAGGGTCACCGTTCGCGCGCCCGCGCCCTGGCCGAGCACGACGGGAAGCCGGCGGTCCTCCATCGCCGGGTAGAGGGTCTCCTCCACCGCCCGCCCGAGGCGATGGATCTCGTCGATGAAGAACACGCTGCCCGGCTCGAGCCCGGTCAGGAAGGCGGCGATGTCGGCCTTTCGTTCCAGCGCCGGACCGGCCGTCTGCACCATCGGCACGTCGAGCTCGGCGGCGATGATGTGGGCGAGCGATGTCTTCCCGAGGCCAGGCGGCCCGGCGAGGAGAACGTGGTCGAGGGCCTCGGCCCGGCGCCGAGCGGCCTCGATGAAGATCCCGAGCTGCTCGGTGACCTGGACCTGATTGACGAAGTCGGCGAGCTTCGGTGGGCGGAGCGAGCGGTCGAAGTCGTCGTCCATGGAGACCGCCCGGGCGTCGTGAATGACGATCTCTTCCTCGTCGCCGTCGACCCCCGGGGTGCGGATCCCCTTCCCTGGTTCCACGGTCATGCAGCCTTAGCCCCCGCCGCGCTGCGCAGCGCGGACTGGACGATCTCCTCGGGGCTTTCGCCCTCGGCGCCGGCCAGCAGCTTCTCGGCCTCGGGCGGCGTGTAGCCGAGGTTCAGCAGGCCCTCGCGCGCGAGTGCCCGGGGGTCCTCCTCGCCGGCGGGGATCACGGCGCCGTCGGCGTCGCCCTCGATCTCTCCGGCCACCTTCTCGCGCAGCTCGACGATGATCCGCTCGGCCGTCCGCTTGCCGATCCCCGGAACGGCCTGAAAGCGCTTCGCGTCTCCCGCGGCGATCGCCCGCAACAGCTCGCGGACGGGCCCTCCCGAGAGCACCGCGATCGCGACTTTCGGCCCGACGCCGCCGACCGAGATCAGGTGCAGGAAGAGGTCGCGCTCCTCCTCGCTGGCGAATCCGTAGAGGCTGAGCGAGTCCTCCCTCGCCACGAGGTGCGCGTGCAGCGAAGCCTGTTTGCCCCGCGCCGGCACGGACTTGAGCGTCTCGGACGAGACGGCAAGCCGGTAGCCGACGCCGCTCGCGTCGATCACGACGCAGTCGGGACGGCGAACAAGTACCTCTCCGCTGACGGAGGCGATCATGCCTGGGGATTCTGCGTGCGGGACCGGATGCCTTTACGGGGCGGCCACTAACTAGCGAGGCGCTGGCGTGCGGCGATCGCCGGCGCGGTTCCCGGCCGGGCGCGCCCGAGATGCCGCGCCTGCTGGGCGGCCGCCGCGCCGGCGTGGCAGATCGCGACCGCGAAGGCGTCGGCGGCGTGATCGGGCGCCGGTGGCTCGGGCAACCCGAGCAGGCTGGCGACCATGCGCTGCACCTGCCCCTTGTCCGCGGATCCGGAGCCGCAGACCGCCTTCTTCACCGCCTGCGGTGTGTAGTCGAAGCAGGGAACCGCGTTGCCGGCGGCTGCCAGCAGTGCCACGCCCCGGGCCTCACCCACGCTCAGCGCCGAGGCGACGTTCCTGCCGAAGAAGAGGTCCTCGAGCGCCATCGCCTTGGGCTCGTGCCAGCTGATCAGCTCGCCCAGGGACTCGTAGAGCTTGCCGAGCCGCCGCTCGATCCGCTCATCGTCCGTCGTCTCGATCACCCCGCCGTCGAGCGCCACCATGCGCTGGCCGGCGACCCGGACCACACCGAATCCGGTGTTCGCGATACCCGGATCGATGCCGATCACGATCATGCCCCTTCATTCTCGGACCGGGGGCGGATGTCCTTTTAAGGTGGGAAATGCCCGCTCAGGAGGCCGCCGCGGCCTTCTCCAGGATCTCCTCGGGCACGTCGAAGTTGGCGTGGACGGAGTCGACGTCGTCGTGCTCCTCGAGCGCGTCCATCAGGCGCAGGAGCGCCGGCGCGTCGCTCTCCCCCACCTCGACCGTGCTCTTCGGCTCCATCGAGAGCTCGGCCGACTGGACCTCGACGCCTGCCTCCTCGAGCGCGGATCGGACCGCCGCCAGGTCGGAGGCGGCCGTGGTGACCTTGAGCAGATCACCGTCCTCCGTGACGTCCTCGGCCCCCGCGTCGATCGCGGGCATCAGGTCGTCCTCGCCGTAGCGCTCCCCGTCGACCAGGATCACACCGCGGTTCTCGAACTGCCAGGCGACGGAGCCGGGCTCGCCGAGGCTCCCTCCGTGGCGCTCGAAGGCGTGTCGGATCTCAGCGCCGGTCCGGTTGCGGTTGTCGGTCAGCGCCTCGACCATGATCGCCGCGCCCCCGGGGCCGTAGCCCTCGTAGGTGACGCTTTCGATCGCGGCCGCGTCCGCACCCGCCCCGGTCCCGCGGTCGATCGCCCGCTGGATGTTGTCCTTGGGCATCGACGCATCGCGGGCCTTCTGCACCGCCAGGCCCAGGGCGGGATTCGCCTCGGTGTTGCCGCCGCCGTCGCGCGCCGCGACGGTGATCGCCCGAGCGAGCTTGGTGAAGAGCTTGCCGCGCTTGGCGTCGGCCGCGCCCTTCTTGTGCTTGATCGAGGACCACTTGGAGTGACCGGACATGGGTCGATTCTAGGAGGAGCTTCCAGAATGAAACGGGGCGCCCGAAGGCGCCCCGTTCCACATTCCCCTGCCAACCTCGCCCCTATTTGGGGTTAGTCGTCTTGATCTGCAGGAACCAGCACGCCAGCGTTCCCGCGGGGTGCGTGTTGTCGTCGTCCTCGACCAGGAGCGTCCAGACGGCGTTCGTCGCCTTCTTGTCGCCCAGCCCACCGAGGAAATTGAGGCTCTCGATCGGGGCGAAGAAGCCCGCGAAGGGAGCCTGGAGGCCAGGCGTGTCGATCCGCGTCGGCGTATTGCTGTCGAAGATCGTGAACGTCCCTCCACAGCTCGCCGGCCCGGCGCCGTAGTTGTTGCCGGTACCCCCGACGTCATGGGAGAGGTTGATCACGCCCCGGGGGCTCGCCAGGTAGATCTCGACGTCCTTGGCGAACGGGTGCTGAATCCGAACGCCGACGTTGACGTGCTTGATCTTGCCCCGCGGGTTGAGGCCCTTCACGTGAATGAACGAGCGAGCCAGCTGCGTGGCCTGTCCCGCCCCGTCGGGGATCGGGATCGCGGAGCCACCGCCCGGCGCGCCGACCCCGACCTCGAACGTCTTGGTCACCACCTTCTTCCGGGCCTGAGCCACCGGCGCCGCCACGACGAGACAGAGTGCGAGCGCCGCGACCGAGATCAAGCCCAGCTTGCGTCCGATCATGTTCCCTCCTTATGAGGGCTCGTCTCCCCCCGAGCACCTGCTGTTTGTCTGCCCAGTTAACCCGGTCGGACGGGGCGGGTTGCGGCCTAGATGACGAACTGGCCGTCGCGTTGCAGCGGCTCGCCGTCGACCTCGATCCCCCCACCCTTGCGGAGGTCGCAGATCATGTCCCAGTGGATCGCGGACTCGTTGACACCGCCGGTCTCCGGATAGGAGCGGCCAACCGCGAGGTGCACCGTCCCGCCGATCTTCTCGTCCAGCAGGATCTCGCCTGTGCCGTCGGTGATGCCGTAGTTGGTGCCGATCCCCAGCTCACCTAGGCGCCGCGCGCCATCGTCGGTGTCGAGCATCTCGATCAGGAAGTCCTCGCCCTTCTCCGCGCTCGCGTCGACGACCTTGCCGCCCTCAAACCGGAAGCGGACCCCGGATACCTCGCGCCCGGCGTAGCTGGCGGGCAGGTGGAAGCTGATCTCGCCCTCGGCGGAGTCCTCGACCGGCCCGGTGAAGAACTCGCCGTCCGGCATGTTGTGCTTGCCATCCGCGGCGATGAAGGTGCGCCCCTCGATCCCGAGGCGGAGGTCGGTCCCGTCGCCGGTGACGTGGACCTCGGAGCGCCCCTGGATCCAGTCGGCGAGGCGCTTCGTCTCCTCGGAGGTGCGCGCCCAGGCCCCGACCGGGTCGTCGTCCGTCGCCAGGCAGGCGCCGTAGTAGAAGTCCTCGTAGGCGCCCAGGCTCATCCCCGCCTCGGAGGCGTAGGCGTGGGTCGGGAAGAGGGTGAGCGCCCAGCGGTAGGTGCCCTCGGCGCTTCGCTCCATCGCCCTCTTCATCAGCGCCTGCGTAGCCGCCTGGCGCTTCGCCTGCTTCTCCGGCGGGACCTGTGAGAGGGCCCGCGTGTTCTGGCTCGCCATGACTGCGATCCGAACGTCGGCGTTCTCGACCGCCCACTCCGCCACGGGTGAGATCCACTCGAGCTGCGCGTCGGACGCGTGCTCGAAGTAGGCCGCGGACTGCCCCTCGAGCGCCATGTTCACGATCGGGTTGCCGCCCGCCTCGAGGACCTCTTCGTAGAGGGCCTGAAGCAGCGGCTCCGCCCCGGACTCTCCCTCGATCGTGCAGACGTCGCCCTCCTTCACGCCCGTGGAGTGGCGGACGAGGATCTGGGCGAGCGCGGTTAGGCGGGGATCTCTCACTGCCCCGGAAACCTAGCGAGCCGCCGGCTTGGCCCCTCCGCCGGACGCCTCACGCGCGGAGGTGCACATCGCCATGAAGGCGGCGTGCAGGCGGCTGTCGTCGGTCAGCTCGGCGTGGAACGCGACGGCGAGGACGTCCCGGGCGCGGACCGCGACCGGGTGGCCGCGCACCTCGGCCAGGACCTCGACCCCGGGACCGGCTTCCTCCACCCAGGGGGCCCGGATGAAGACCGCCCGCAGCGGCTCCTCCCCGAGCCCCTCGATCACGAGGTCCTCCTCGAAGCTCTGCAGCTGGCGGCCGAACGCGTTGCGGCGGCAGAGATAGTCCGCCAGCCCGAGGTGATCGCGGTCGCAGACGATCATCCCGGCGCAGCTCCCCAGGATCGGCAGGCCCTCGTCGTGGCGAGATCGGATCGCCTGATCGAGGCCGTCGCGCTGCATGCCCATCGTGATCGTGGTCGACTCGCCGCCGGGGATCACCAGGCCGTCGAGCCCGTCGAGCTCGGGTGGGATACGGACCTCGCTCGCCTCAGCACCAAGCGACGCCAGCATCCGGCGGTGGGCCTCGAAGTCGCCCTGGATGGCGAGAACGCCGATCCGAAGCTTGCTCAAGAACCTCGGCCCTGGAGGAGGCCGCCGTCGGCCGCGAGGGCCTCGATCTCGAGCCCGGGCATGGCCTCGCCCAGCTCCATGGAGGCCTGCGCGACCCGCTCGGGGTCGTTGAAGTGGGTGGTTGCCTCGACGATCGCGCCGGCGCGCCTCGCCGGGTCCTCGCTCTTGAAGATCCCAGAGCCGACGAAGTTGCCCTCGGCGCCGAGTTGCATCATCAGCGCGGCGTCCGCCGGAGTCGCGATTCCACCGGCGCAGAAGAGCGGCACGGGAAGCCAGCCGCGCTCTGCGACGTCCTGGACCACGTCGAGCGGAGCCTGGTGCTCCTTGGCCGCGGACGCCAGCTGCTCGCCGCGCAGCGAGGCCAGGCGCTTGATCCCGTCGGTGATCTCGCGCATGTGGCGGACCGCCTCGACGATGTTGCCGGTGCCCGCCTCGCCCTTCGAGCGGATCATCGCGGCGCCCTCGCCGATCCGGCGGAGCGCCTCGCCCAGGTTGGTGGCGCCGCAGACGAAGGGGATCTCGAAGGCGAACTTGTCGATGTGATTGGACTCGTCCGCCGGGGTCAGGACCTCGGACTCGTCGATGTAGTCGACCTCGAGCGACTGCAGGACCTGCGCCTCGGCGAAGTGGCCGATGCGCGCCTTCGCCATCACCGGGATGGTCACCGCCTCCTGGATCTCCCGGATCTTGGTCGGGTTCGCCATCCGGGCGACTCCGCCCTCGGCGCGGATGTCGGCGGGGACGCGCTCGAGCGCCATCACGGCGCAGGCGCCGGCGTCCTCGGCGATCTTCGCCTGATCGGCGGTGGTCACGTCCATGATCACCCCGCCCTTGAGCATCTCGGCGAGGCCCGTCTTCACTCGGAATGTCGCCCGCTCAGCCATTCACGACCCATAGTAGAAGGCGGCCGCCACGCGCCCGGTCACACAATCGATGAATAGCAATCTCCGCGTTTGACTCCTTGGAGGGTGGGAAACCTAGATCTACTCGTCGCTTGGGGGCCGCGGAGGCGGCGCAGCAAAAACTCAAGATTTGGCGTAATCGCCTTGGGTCCCCTCCCCCGGACCCAGGTATCAGCCGCAGGTCCGGATCGCCCCCCGGGCCTGTCGGCGTTGGGGAGACGACCGGCCGAAGGCGGTCTACTTGAGCTTGAAGGCTCGGATCCGGTCGCGGTGGGCGGCCTCGTCCCGGGAGTAGACCCCGTGGGCGAGCGCCTGGACGAGCCCCATCAGCGCCGCATTTGAGCGGATGTAGGAGGGCCCGTTCGAGGAGTAGTAGAGCATCAGCTCAGAGTGCTCGGCGACGTCCGAGAGAGTCGCGTCGGTGATTGACATCGTCCTCGCGCGGCGGTGCCTGGCGAGCTTCAGCGCCCGCAGGACGAGCGGATGGGCCCTGCCGGCTGTCAGCACCACCAGCAGCGTGTCCTCGTCCATCCGGGAGAGCTTCTGGATGTTGTCCTGGCTCGGCGAGGCGACGATCTCCGCGCGGACATCGAGCAGGCCGAGCAGGTGGCGGAGGTAGCTGGCGAAGAAGGCCATCTGCTCCACGCCCACGATCAACACGCGTCGTGCGGTGGCGAGGGCCGAGACCGAGGCCTCGATCTGCTCGCGCGTCAGGTTGCGCGCCGTCTCCTCGATGTTCGAGTAATCCGCGCCGAGGGACGCTTCGAACTCCGAGTGGTCGAAGTTGAAGAGGGCCGCTGCGCCGCTGCCGCCATTCCCGTTGGGCGCTCCCTCGGCCACCTTGTGACGGTACTCCTCGATGGCGGCCTGCTGTAGCTCGGGATACCCGTCGAACCCCAGCGCCTGCGAGAAGCGGACAACGGTGGACGAGGAAGTGTTGGCGCGGCGGGCCAGCTCCTCAGCGGTCTGAAAGGCGGCCTCGTCGAGGTGGTCGACGATGTACCGGGCGACGTCCTTCTGCGAGCGGGAGAAGTCATCGAAGCGCTCCGTGATGAAGTCGGAAAGGCTCTTACGAGCCGGATGGGACTTGGTCGCTGTCCTTGCCACGGCGGCACATTTCGCCCTCCGCCTGGGTTTCCCTTCTTGGCAGGCGGCGAATGTGCTTGGATCGCGCGATGGCGCTGGAGCGGGAGCTGCGCAGACTGAATCGCAACATGATCGTCTTCGACCTCGCGCTGGGCTCGGGGGCGCTGCTCGCCCCGTCGCAGACCCTGCGTCTTCTGGGTCACGAAGAGCCCTCAGATGACGCGCTCGAGCTCTTCCGCCGCTGCGGACCGATCTGGCTGACCTTTGCGGCGGCCCACCTGGTGGCCTATCGCCGCAATCGGGCCAAGGACTGGTGGGCGCTGTCCTGGCTACGCGGAACCGAGCTGGCCACCGACATCGTCTGGTCGCGGTCCGAGGCTTTCTCGCGGCCAGGGGCTCGCGCGGGCCTCTGGTTCGCGGGCATCAGCAACCTCGCGATGACGCTCGGCTTCGGCCACCTGGCCCGGCGCGGCGACTGACCCTCAGGCCGCAGCCGCGGTCGAGCTGCAGACCTTGAAACCCAGCGCCCGGGCGAGCTTGTGCCGCTGTGGAGCATCTCGCGCGACCGCGGCCTGCGCCGCGCCGTAGGCGGAGGAGTTCTGGTCCTCTGCCGCGTCCTTGCCCCTCTTCATCTGGTCGACCGCCCGGTCGCGCGCTTCCAGGTAGCGGTCATAGCTGGACTGGAGCTGATCGGGAGGCTTGAGATCTCTGAGCTGGGAGTTCGCGTCCTCGGTGGCCCTGACCAGCTCGTCGGTCTGGTCCGCGGCCACCGAGGCGTTCGGGGGCGGATGCGCCTGGATCCGGTCGAAGCTGCTCCGCTCCTTGCCGCAGATCGCATCGGCCTTCTGAATGAGCTCGGCCGCCGTGACCTGGTCGTTGCCTCCGCCCCCACACCCTGAGCCATCGAGAGCGAGGAGCGCCACCGCCGGAAGGATCAGGAGAAATCGGCTGGTGCGGAACATTTCGAATCGCGACTCTAGCCACGGCCGGGGCGCATGCTTAACTAGGGCTACCGGAGAAAGGAGGTGGTCCTAACTTGAATTCCATGCTTGACGGGACGCCGGAGGTGCAGGGCCGCTAGGCCTGGGCGCTCGGAGGCCCGCCGCAAGGTCGGTCTCCTACATAGGGCCCATGGGGCCGTTAGGACGGCACGCGGCCGTCCGGCGGAATCCAACCCGGGCACCGGCGAGCAAAGGGAGGTGGGAGCTGTCCCGCCCCGCCATCAATCCCGCGCCCGTTTCAGAACCGCGTATCAAGCGAAGGGCCGCCCTCCGGGGCGGTCCTTCGTCGTTTCAGAGCAGGCCGATCGCCAGGCTGACGACGATCGCGGTCAGCGTTCCGAACATGCTGAGCCGGGCGAAGAACCGCTGGAACGTGCCGTGGTAGTCGACGCTCTCGAAGAACAGGATCCCGACGACGTGCGCCATGTTGATCAGCAGCGCGCCCGTCGCGATCAGGGTCCGGGCGATCGTCACCGCGGTGTAGTGGCCGTGTTCACCATCCGCACTGATCACCGCGATCAGGATCAGCGCGGCGGTGCCGAGCCCGGCAACGGCGATCCCGAGCATGTCCTCCCGGCTGAGCGGGGGCATGTTCTGAGAGGCGCGCCACTCGTGGTGGTGCAGGGTTGGATCGGCTGGAGGCATTCACGCCCTCCTCGAACTCGGGTGCGATGTATCTACCCCCGGTCGGCCCACGGCGAACACGGCGAGGCGTAAGCTGCCTCGAGGTGAATGGGTTCATCTCCAGGGGCTTCACGCGCCGCCGCCAGACCCCGGAGGAGGTGGCGGACCGCCTGCCGCCCGGCCAGTACCTCGAGACCGGCTGGCCCGTTCTGACCGCCGGACCGACGCCGGACGTTCCCACCGACGAGTGGAGCTTCCGGATCGACGGCATGGTCGGGGAGCGGAAGGAGTGGAGCTGGGAGGAGTTCCACAAGCTGCCCTTCGAGACGATCAGCAAGGACATCCACTGCGTGACCAAGTGGTCGAAGCTCGATGCCAACTTCGGGGGAGTCTCGCTCGACGTGCTCCTCGATCAGGTCGAGCCGCTCGACGCCTACGCGATGTTCTACTCCTACGGCGGCTACACCACCAACCTCCCGATCGAGGAGATCAGCGACGGACAAGCCTGGGTCGTGACCGAGTACGAGGGCGAGCCGCTCCCCCGCGAACATGGGGGACCGGCGCGCATGGTCGTTCCGCACCTCTACTTCTGGAAGAGCGCCAAGTGGGTCCACGGCATGACCGTGATGGACCACGACGAGCCAGGCTTCTGGGAGGTGAACGGCTACAACAACCACGGCGATCCCTGGAAGGAGGAGCGCTATTGGGGCGACTGATGGAGTCACCCCTGCCCCCCGTCGAGCAGCGCGCCCCGGGTCGCTGGCAGATCGGCACGGTCACGCGGATCAAGGAGGAGACGCCGCGGGTGAAGTCGTTCCGGATCGAGCTGTCGATGTGGATGGCGCATCTGCCGGGCCAGCACTACGACGTCCGCCTGACCGCCCCCGACGGCTACCGCGCACAGCGCTCGTACTCGATCGCCTCCTCCCCACTCGATGAGGGCGGGATCGAGCTGACCATCGACCGTCTCGAAGACGGCGAGGTCTCCCCCTACTTCCACGACGTGGTCGCCGAGGGCGACCAGGTGGAAGTGCGCGGCCCGTTCACCTCGTACTTCGTCTGGCGCGGCGAGAAGCCGGTGCTCCTCGTCGGGGGCGGCTCCGGCGTGGTCCCGCTGATGTGCATGCTGCGGCACCGGCGGCGGACGATGCCCGAGCTGCCGATGCGCCTGGTCTATTCAGTCCGAAACCCGGAGGACGTGATCTACGAGGACGAGCTCATGGATGAGGCCCTGCTCACCTTCTCGCGGGAGCCTCCGGATGACTGGAAGGGACACCGCGGCCGGATCGACGGCGAGCTGATCGCGAAGGCCGGCATCGACGGCGGCCTCGCCTTCGTCTGCGGCTCCAACGGGTTCGTCGAGACCGCCTCGCAGCTGCTGCTCGACGCCGGCTACGACCCTCAGCAGATCCGCACCGAGCGGTTCGGGCCGACCGGCTGAGCGGCATCGTTACGCTCGGTCGGTGGCCGACAGCGCAGAGTTCACCGTCGCCGACGCACCAACGCGTCAGCGCTTCGAAATCAGGGCGGGTGACGAGCTTGCGGGCTTCACCGAGTACCGGCGCAGCCGCGGCCTGATCGCGTTCCTCCATACGGAGGTGGCCTCCGAATTCCAGGGACATGGCGTCGCGAGCCGGTTGATCTCTGCCGTGCTGGACACCGCGCGCAACCAGCACCTCACGGTGCTTCCGTTCTGCCCATTCGTGCGCGGCTACATCGCGAAGCACCCGGATGACTATCTGGATCTCGTCCCCGCCGATCTGCGCGAGCACTTCGAGCTGCCTGCGGCGGCCGGGGCGCCGCAGGGCTGACCGCCCGGACTACGTCTGCGCGCCAAGCCCCTGGGCCCCCGCGACCAGCTTCACCGAGAGCAGGAGCGCCCCGGCGACCGCGATCAGGATCGCCGCCAGCGCGAGCGCACCGGTGAAGTCGGTGTTGAACTCGGCGAAGATTGCGAGCGGCGCCGTCTGCGTCGTCCCGGGGAACGAGCCGGCGAACATCAGCGTCGCGCCGAACTCACCGAGAGCTCGGCCGAGCGCCAGGGAGAACCCGGCCAGCAGGCCGGGGCGTGCCGACGGAATCGCCACCGAGACGAGCGTGCGCAACGGCCTGGCACCGAGCTGCTCCGACGCCTCGATCAGTGAGCTCGGCACGGCGGAGAAGGCCGCCACGGCCTGGCGGACGTAGAACGGGGACGCCACGAAGGTGAGCGCAACGACGACCCCCGCCGTCTGGAAGACCAGCTCGATCCCGGCGTCCGAGAGGAACGAGCCGAGGATCCCGTTCGGGCCGAAAGCCGCCAGGAGAGCCAGGCCGGCGACCGCCGGGGGCACGATCAGCGGCAGCTCGATCAGGGTCAGAATCGCCGCCCGGCCCCGAACGGGGCGGGTGGCCAGCAGGTACGCGGACGGCGTTCCGATGAGGACGATCAAGGCCATCGCGATCGCCGAGGTCTCGAAGCTGAGGCGGAGTGCCTCGCGTGCGCTCTCGTCCCCGAGGGCGTCGATCAGCCTGCTGGGGCTCGTGTGTGTGAAGACCGCCACGATCGGCAGCACCAGGAAGACCAGGAGCGCCGCGAGGGCGAGGAAACTGGCGATGCCGAACGTGCGCCTGCTCAACTCAACCCGGGGGCAGGAACCCCGCCTCGCTTAGGTAACGGGCACCCGAGCCGCCGGGCTCGAGCCCCCGGACGAACCGCCGGGCCAGCTCAGGATTCGGGGCATCGCTGAGGACGCCGATTCCATACGCCACCTCCGGCTGGAGGCGGCTCGGCAGGCGAATCGCCCTCACGGCGCCGCCCGCCGCCCGGACGTCCGTGACGTACACGAATCCGGCGTCGGCGGCGCGCTCGGTCAGCTTGCCGACGATCGAAGAGACATCGGGCTCCTGCGAGCGGACGTTGCCGAGGATCGCGGAGCGCTCCGATGCCGGCAGCCGGCCGAGGACCTCGCGGGTGTAGGAGCCGATCGGAACGTTCGGGTCGCCGATGACCACGGAGACGCCGGCGCGAGCGATGTCACTCAGCGAATGGGTGTCGCTGGTGGCCGGGACCGCGAGGACGAGTCGGTTCCTGGCGAAGACGACGGGCTTCTCGAGCAGCCCCTTCCCGTGGAGCTCGTCCGGGTACTGGGTGTTGGCGGAGGCGAAGACGTCGGGCTTCGCCCCCTGCTCGATCTGAGCCGCCAGCTGATCCGAGCCGGCGAAGGCCTGGTTCACCTCGTCGTCCGGGAAGGCAGCGGCCGCGTAGCCCTCGAACGCCGACCGCAGCGAGGCGGCCGCGGAGACGCGCAGCTCTCCCCGATCCGAGCCACTGCAGCCAGTCGCCGCAGCCCCGATCACGGCGATCGAGAGAACGGCGGTGAGTCGGCCCACTAGTCGTTTCGCTCCACCATCACCGAGGTGGCCTTGACGAGGGCCGTGGCCTTGACGCCCTCGGCGAGCCCCATCTCCTCCACGGAGTCGCGCGTGATCGCTGCGGTCACGAGATGTGGTCCGGCCTCGATCTCGACCAGCGCCATCACGCCCGAGACCTCCACCGAGCGGATCACGCCCGGGAACCGATTCCTGGCCGAGAAGCGGTCACCGGTCCGATGCCGTCCCGGTCCCTTGCGCAGCCGCTCGATTTCCGCCCTCGGCACCCGCCTGCGATTTCGCTCATCGCGGGTCGTCTTGATCCGCCCGGCGCGATCCCAGCGCCGGATCGTGTCCGCGCTCACTCCCAGCTCGGCCGCCGCCTCACCAATTGCCAGGCTCCTCTGCTGCTTAGGCACTGCCTAGGCAGGCTACTCCTCCCGTGCTGCCCGTAACCGGACGCGTCTCGCGGCCGGCTGACCCTTCCAGTTTCCGGTGGGATGCTGTGGGGGATGTTGCTGATGCCGATGGGCGCACCAAAGCCCCTGCACGACGGACACGGCCGCCGGATCACCGATCTGCGGGTTTCCGTGACCGACAGGTGCAACTTCCGGTGTCAGTACTGCATGCCGGTGGAGGGGATGCCGTGGCTCGACCGGGAGGAGATCCTCAGCTTCGAGGAGATCGAGCGGCTGGTCGCGTTGATGGTGAGGATCGGGATCGAGGACGTTCGGCTGACGGGGGGCGAGCCACTCGCCCGTCGCGACTTCCCGCTGCTCGCCTCGATGCTCGCGGGCATCGACGGCCTCCGCGATCTCTCGCTGACCACCAACGGCTACCTGCTCGAGCGCGACGCCGCCGCCCTCGCGAGCGCCGGGATCCAGCGAGTCAACGTCTCGATCGACTCGCTGCAGCGGGACCGCTTCTTCCAGATCACGCGGCGCGACGCTCTCCCCCAGGTGCTGCGGGGGCTCCGCGCGATCGCTGACCAGCCGAAGGTTCGCCAGGTCAAGGTGAATGCGCTCGGCATCCGCGGCTTCACCGAGGAGGAGATCCTGCCGTTCTGCGAGCTCGCTCGTTCGAGCGGTCTCCAGGTCCGCTTCATCGAGTTCATGCCGCTCGACGCCGATCACGCCTGGAGCCGCGATCAGGTTCTCACCGGCGGGGAGATCCGCGAGGCGATCGAATCGCAATATCCCCTGATCGAGGCTCAGCGCGATCCCTCTGCGACCGCCCGGGTCTTCGCGTTCGCGGACGGTCGCGGGGAGATCGGCTTCGTCAACCCGGTCTCCGAGCCGTTCTGCGCGGACTGCAACCGCATTCGGCTGACCTCGGACGGCAAGCTGCGCACCTGCCTGTTCTCGCTGACCGAGACGGATCTGCGCGACCCGCTCCGGGCCGGGGCCTCAGACTCCGATCTTGAGCGCCTGATCAGGGAAGCCGTCTGGCGCAAGGAGCTCAAGCACCGGATCAACCAGCCCGGCTTCGTCCAGCCCGCGCGGACCATGAGCGCGATCGGGGGGTAGATTCCGTGGCATCGCCATGAGGCGCGACGAGTGGCTCGCGGAGTTCGCCGGGAAGCTCGGCCTCGATCCTCCAACCGACGCCGAGGTTGACGCTCTGCTCGAGATCGCCGCGACCGCCGCCCACTCCTCCGAGCGCACGGCGGCGCCGATCGCCTGCTGGCTGGCGGGCCGATCCGAGCGGCCGCTGGACGAGCTGCGGGACGCGGCAGAGCGCGTGGAGTAGCGGGCTCCCGCCCGCAGCGCCCCCCACCTCACGCCACCCGTTCGACCCCGGTGTAGACGTTCATGCTCCCCTTGCGAGCAAAGCCGCAGAGGGTCATGCCGCGGTCTGCCGCCAGGTCGACCGCAAGCGAGGTCGGTGCTCCAACCCCGACCAGGATCGGGGCGCCGGCGACCGCGGCCTTCTGCACCAGCTCGAAGGCGAGCCTGCCGCTCACGCACAGGACCCGGCCCCGCAGCGGGACGAGGCCGTCGATCAGCGCCCGCCCGATCACCTTGTCCATCGCGTTGTGGCGCCCGACGTCCTCCCGCGCCACTAGCAGCTCACCGGACGCATCAAAGAGCCCCGTCGCGTGCAGGCCGCCTGTGCGCTCGAACACCGGCTGGCGCAGCCCCTCCGGCAGCGCCGCGAGCAGGTCGCGCTCCATCACCGGGCCTTCGCTGACCGGCTCGCTGTGCACCGCCACCTCCTCCAGAGCCCCCTTGCCGCAAACCCCGCAGGAGGATGTGGTGTAGAAGCGCCGCTCGCCGGGATCGCGCAGCAGCGGGCCGTCGACCTCGACCGCGTTGGCGGCGAAGTCCGCGGTGGGGCCGGCGCTGCGGGCGCCGTCGATCAGCCCCTCGCCGTAGAGGAAACCGAGCGCCAGCTCCTCGTCGTTGCCCGGGGTTCTCATCGTCACCGCCAGCGGCTCCCCGTCGACGCGGATCTCCAGCGGTTCCTCGACCGCCACCTGATCGGTGATGCCGTCATGGGTGACGGTCGCGTAGCCACGCGGATCGTGGTCGGATTGGGTGGGCACAAAGCGGGAACATAGGTGCTGATGCCGCGATGCTGAGAAAACCTCGCCGCGGGCCGACTCCGTCCAACTGGGCGAGTTGGAAGCCGTTCGGCATCGGCGAGGACCACCCCAACAACTTCGCCGAGGTGGGAAGGGCGATCTGGGAGAACCGGGACCGGGCGGGCTACGCATGGCGGATTCTCAACCAGGGCGTCTGCGACGGCTGTGCCCTCGGCACCAAGGGCATGCGGGACTGGACGATCGACGGGATCCACCTCTGCAACGTCCGCCTGCGCCTGCTGCGCCTCAACACGATGCCGGCGATGGACGGGACGATGCTCGGTGACGTCGCGGCCCTGCGGCGCCTCTCCGGAGCGGAGCTCCGCAACCTGGGCCGCCTTCCCTATCCGATGCGGCGCCGCGCCGGCGAGCCGGGCTTCACCCGCATCGGCTGGGACGAGGCCCTCGACCTGGCGGCGGAGCGGATCCGCGCGGCGGGGCCCGACCGGGTCGGCTTCTACCTGACCAGCCGCGGAATCCCGAACGAGTCCTATTACGCGGCCCAGAAGGCGGTGCGGGCGATTGGCACCAATTCGATTGACAGCTCCGCGCGCCTCTGCCACTCGCCGAGCACCTTCGGGCTCAAGGAGGCGCTCGGTGTCGCCGCGACAACCTGCTCGTATACGGACTGGATCGGCACCGACCTGATCGTCTTCCTCGGCTCAAACGTGGCGAACAACCAGCCGGTGACGATGAAGTACCTGCATGAGGCCAAGAAGGCAGGGACGAAGGTGGCGGTCGTCAACCCCTACCGCGAGCCGGGCATGGAGCGCTACTGGGTCCCCTCCACGGTCGAGAGTGCACTGTTCGGCACCCAGATCGACGACCGCTTCTTCCAGATCAACGTCGGCGGTGACGTGCCCTTCCTCTGCGGCGTTCTCAAGCAGGTGCTGGAGCGGGGTTGGCTCGACGAGGAGTTCGCCTCGACCCACACCGTCGGCCTTGACGAGTTGCGGGCCGAGCTGGAGGCGGCCGACTGGGAATCGCTGGAGCGCCTCGCCGGAACCTCGCGTGTGGAGATGCTGGAGCTGGCGCGGATGGTCGGAGAGGCGAAGCGCGCGGTCTTCGTCTGGAGCATGGGCGTCACCCAGCACGAAAACGGCGAGGACAACGTGCGGGCGATCGTCAACCTGGCCCTGAGCCGCGGCTTCGTCGGCCGCGAGGGGTGCGGGCTGATGCCGATCCGGGGCCACTCCGGAGTTCAGGGCGGAGCCGAGATGGGCTGCTATTCGACCTCCTTCCCCGGCGGGCTCGCGGTGGACGAGGAGAACGCTGCGAAGCTCAGCCAGCAGTGGGGGTTCGAGGTGCCCTCGGAGCCGGGAATGACGACGCCGGAGATGCTCGATGCCGCCGGCCGCGGCGAGCTCGACGTCCTCTTCGCGGCGGGCGGCAACTTCACCGACGTGCTTCCCGACTCGGCGTCGACGGAGCGAGCCCTGCAGCGGATCCCGTTGCGGATCCACATGGACATCGTCGCCTCCGGCCAGATGCTGGTCGACCCCGCCGATGAGGTGGTCCTGCTCCCGGCCATGACTCGTTACGAGGTTCCCGGCGGAGTCACCGAGACCAGTACCGAGCGCCGGGTCATCTTCAGCCCGGAGATTCCCGGCCCGCGGATCGATGAGGCGCGGCCCGAGTGGGAGGTGATGACCGAGCTGGCGGCCCGGGTGCGGCCGCAGGCGGCGGCCCAGGTCCGCTTCGCGGGCACCGCTGAGATCCGCGAGGAGATCGGGCGGTTGATCGCCGACTACGAGGGGATCGAGAAGCTTCGTGAAGCCGGGGACTCATTCCAGTACGGCGGGCCGATGCTGTGCGCGGGCCCCAGCTTCCCCACCCCCGACGGCAAGGCCCACTTCAACCGGGTCGCGATCCCAGATCCCCACCCCGAGGACGGCCGCTTCGTGGTCTCGACCCGCCGGGGCAAGCAATTCAACAGCATGGTCCAGGAGAGTCACGACACACTGACCGCCGCGGCGCGAGAGGCTGTGTTGATCAACGAGCACGACGCGAAGCGCCTCGGGCTGGCCCAGGGCGACGAGCTGCTGCTGCGCAGCGATGTGGGCGAGCTGAGGGGCCACGTCCACCTGGCCCCGATCGCCCCCGGGAACATTCAGGTCCACTACCCGGAGGGGAACGCCCTGATCGCCGCCGGCCACCTGTCCCCCGACGCGCATATGCCCGACTACAACGCGCGGGTCACGCTCGAGCCGCTGCCAGCATCCGCTCAGCCCTCGCCAGATCGCTCGGCGAATTGACGTTGAAGCAGAGCCGCTCTGGGTCGCCGAAGCGGCGCAGCACTGGCTCGCCGACCGCCCGCGGGTTGAGCGAGGCGACCAGCTCCTGCATCGGCGCCTCCCGGCGCAGGCCGAGCTCCAGGGCATCGGTGAGCCCTGGGTCGTAGCGCGCCAGCAGCGGCTGCAGGCCGCGGTCGGTCTCCGCCACTACCAGGGGCTCGTGCTGGGACGCGAGCCAGGCGAGCAGATCGGGGGCGAGGAAGGGCATGTCGCAGGCCACGGCCAGCACCGGGCGACTCGATTCCCGCAGCGCCGCCAGCACTCCGCATAGCGGGTGTTGTGGCTCGACGGGCTCGAGCAGCAGCGGGACCCCGAGCGGTGGCAGATCGCCGCCCGGCTTGGCCACCACAACTGCGTCCAGGCCGGCCGCCTGCGCGGCGGCGAGCGGGTAGTCGATCAGAGGGCGGCCGGCCAGCTCCGCCGTCGCCTTCGGCCGCCCCAGCCTCGTGGACAGGCCCCCGGCGAGGATTGCGACTCGGCAATCCACGGCCTCAGTCTCCCACCATCATCATGGTCGCGTGGCGGAGCTGATGGAGTTCGAGCGGGCCCGACGGCTGGTGCTCGAGCGGGCAAAGCCGCTCGATGCGGAGGACGTGGAGCTGGAGCGTGCCCTGGGGCGCGTGCTGGCCATCGACGTGAGCAGCTCCGAGGCGGTGCCGGGTTTCGACAACTCCGCCATGGACGGCTTCGCGGTGCGCGCCGCCGACACCGATGGCGCCGCGCCCGGCTCGCCGGTGAGACTGGCGGTGGTCGACGAGTCACGGGCCGGCAACCCGGCCGCTCGGCGGCTGGCCGAAGGAGAGGCGATCGCCATCTCCACCGGCGCGATGCTGCCGGACGGGGCCGACGCCGTGGTGCGGGTGGAGGACACCCAGGTGGGAGACGGAGCGGTCGAGGTACTGGCCGAGGTGGAAC